>CALRLJ020000030.1:0-16583 GCA_943368635.1 Sediminibacterium ginsengisoli
CGTGTACCGGATGTGCCTTTGTCGGTCATCTTGTCTCGTTTCGGTCCATATCCGCGCTATCTTGGGGCGCAGGGGTTTCATTCTCCTTTATTCATACAAATGTTGTGCCCACTTCACGCGGATTTGCGCTAAAAGGCCCGCGAAAACAACGTCGTTAATTTTGCTTTCGGAACGGGTAGATAGATGCGGATTGCCATGATCGGCACGGGCTATGTGGGGCTGGTTTCCGGCGCCTGTTTCGCGGATTTCGGCCATCGCGTGACCTGCGTCGACACCGACGCCGGAAAGATCGATGCCCTCAATCGCGGCGAAATCCCGATTTTCGAGCCGGATCTGGACCGGCTGGTCGAGACCTCGGTGAGTGCCGGGCGGCTCGATTTCACCACCGATCTGGCAGGTCCGGTCGGCAAGGCGGATGCGGTGTTCATTGCGGTGGGTACGCCGTCGCGGCGCGGCGATGGCCACGCCGACCTGACCTACGTCCATGCGGCAGCCCGCGAGATCGCGAAGGCCTTACAGGGCTTCACGGTGGTGGTGACCAAATCCACCGTGCCGGTCGGCACCGGCGACGAGGTCGAGCGCATCATCCGCGAAACCAATCCGCAGGCCGACGTCGCGGTGGCGTCGAATCCGGAATTCCTGCGCGAGGGCGCCGCGATCCGCGACTTCAAGCATCCGGACCGCATCGTGGTCGGCACCGATGACGAGCGCGCGCGCAAAGTCCTCGGCGAGGTCTATCGCCCGCTGTATCTCAACCAGGCGCCGATCATGTACACCGAGCGGCGCACGGCAGAACTCATCAAGTACGCCGCCAACGCTTTTCTTGCGACCAAGATCACCTTCATCAACGAGATGGCGGACCTGTCGGAGAAAGTCGGCGCCGACGTGCAGGAGGTTGCGCGCGGTATCGGCCTCGACAACCGCATCGGCTCGAAGTTTCTCAACGCCGGTCCCGGCTTCGGCGGCTCGTGCTTTCCGAAGGACACCCGCGCGCTGGTCAAGACCGCGCTCGATCACGATGTGCCGCTGCGCATCGTCGAGGCGGTGCTCGCGGTCAACGACAATCGCAAACGAGCGATGGCGCGCAAGGTCTCGGCGGCGCTGGGCGGCAACCTGCGCGGCAAGACCATCGGTCTCCTGGGCCTGACCTTCAAGCCGGATACCGACGACATGCGTGAAGCGCCGTCGATCCCGCTGGTGACGGGGCTGCTCGACCTCGGCGCGAAGGTGCGGGCCTACGATCCCGCCGGCATGGAGCAGGCCAAGGGTGAGCTTCCGGACATTACCTATTGCGACGATGCCTATGCGGTGGCGAAGGACGCTGACGCGCTGGTGATCGTCACCGAGTGGCGGCAGTTTCGCGCGCTCGACCTGAAGCGGCTGAAGCGCGAAATGGCAACGCCCGTGATCGTCGATCTGCGCAACATCTATGTGCGCGAGGACATGGAAGCGCTGGGCTTCACCTATGAAAGCGTCGGGCGCGGGGCGATTTGAGATGGGTTTTCTTTTCCTCTCCCCTTGTGGGAGAGGGAAAACAAGCGAGTGACTTTTGCCCTCAAATTTCTCCACGCCCCTTCCCATCGATGCGGTTCTCGATGAACTGACATCGACGCTCACGCGCAGCAACACTGCCGTGCTGGTTGCACCGCCCGGCGCGGGCAAGACCACGCGCGTGCCTCTGGCGTTGCTGGATGCGGACTGGACTGCGAAGAAAAAAATCATCGTGCTGGAGCCGCGCCGGATCGCCGCGCGCGCCGCCGCCGAACGCATGGCGCAGACATTGGACGAGCGCGTCGGCGAGACCGTCGGCTACCGCGTGCGCTTCGGCTCGAAAATCTCGCGCGCCACACGCATCGAAGTGGTGACCGAGGGCATCTTCACCCGTCAGATTCTCGACGATCCGGAATTGTCCGGTATTGCCGCTGTCCTGTTCGACGAATTCCACGAGCGCTCGCTGGATGCCGATTTGGGTCTCGCGCTGGCGCGCGATGCGCAAACCGGATTGCGTGAAGATCTGCGCCTCCTTGTGATGTCTGCGACGCTGGATGGTGCGCGCGTTGCGAAGCTGCTCGGCGATGCGCCGGTGATCGCCAGCGAAGGCCGCGCCTTTCCCGTCGATACGCGCTATCTCGGGCGCAAGCCGGACGTGCAGATCGAACGGCAGATGGCGGATGCGATTGCGACGGCGTTGCGTGCGGATGCGGGGTCGGTGCTGGCGTTCCTGCCGGGTGCCGCTGAAATCCGCCGCACGCAGAATTTTCTCGCCGAGCGCGTCAGCGATCCGAACACCGAGATCGTGCCGCTGTTCGGCGCGCTCGATGCCGGTGTGCAGGACCGCGCGATTTCACCGCCGCCCAAGGGTCAGCGCAAGGTGGTGCTGGCGACATCGATTGCCGAAACCTCGCTGACCATCGAGGGCGTGCGGATCGTGGTGGACTCCGGCATGGCGCGGGTGCCGCGTTATGAGCCGGACATTGGTTTGACGCGGCTGGAAACCATTCGCGCCTCGCGCGCCGCCGTCGATCAGCGCAGAGGACGTGCAGGCCGTACCGAGCCTGGCGTCTGTTACCGGTTGTGGGACGAGCCGCAGACGGCATCGCTTGAAGCATATACGCGCCCTGAAATTCTCTCGGCTGACCTGTCGTCGCTGGTGCTGGATCTCGCGCATTGGGGTGCAACCGATCCATCGGCGCTGGCGTTTCTTGATTCCCCGCCGCTGCCAGCGTTGACCGAGGCACGCGCGCTGCTGCGCGAACTCAACGCGCTCGATGACGCAGGCCGGATCACACCTGAAGGCAACAGCTTGCGTGCGCTGGCGCTGCCGCCGCGTCTCGCGCGGATGATCGTGGATTCGCACCGGCTGGGCGCGGGCGAAGACGCCGCGTCGATTGCCGCCATTCTCACCGAGCGCGGGCTTGGCGGCGACAGTGCCGATCTCGATGCGCGGCTGGATCAGTTCCGCCGCGATCGCTCGCAGCGCGCGCAGAGCGCACGGCAACTGGCTGAGCGCTGGGCAAAGCAGGTTGCGGCGAACGAGTCGTTCGATATGGAGGACCGTTCGCTCTCCACCGGCCTCATGCTGTCGCTGGCATTTCCGGATCGTGTGGCGCGCAATCGCGGCAACGGTTCGTTCGTACTCGCCAATGGACGCGGCGCGAGCGTCGAGCAGACGTCTGCGCTGGCGAAGTCGCCCTACATCGCCGTTGCCGAACTGACCGGAACGGCGGCGAACGGGCGCATCCTGCTGGCGGCGCCGATCTCGCAAGCCGAAATCGAGGCGCAATTCGCCGATCACATCCAGACCGACGACGAGGTCACGTTTGATCGCGCTGCCATGGCGCTGCGGGCGCGGCGTCGGAAGAAGCTCCATGCGATCACGCTCTCGGAACAAACCTTAGCCGTCTCGCCCTCGGCTGAGACCGCGCGCGTGCTGGCCGACGGTTTGATTGCTGCGGGGGCGGATCGGCTGCCATGGTCGAAGCCGCTCAAGCAGTGGCGCGACCGCGTGATGTTTCTGCGCGCCGCGTCGCTGGACGACTGGCCCGATCTCTCCGACACAGCACTGGCGGATACGCGCAGTGAATGGCTCGTGCCGGCGCTGTTCGATAAAACCTCGCTGGCGAGTTTTTCCGCCGGCGATCTGTCCGATGCGCTGATGAACCTGTTGCCATGGGAGCAGCGCGCGCGGCTCGACCGCGAAGCGCCGACCCATTTCGAGGCGCCGACCGGAACCTCGCTGCCGATCGATTATGAGGCGGAGCAGGGACCGACCATCGCCGTTCGCCTGCAGGAATTGTTCGGCCTGAATGTTCATCCCTCAATTGCGAAGGGCAAGATTCCGCTGGTGCTGGAACTGCTGTCGCCAGCGCATCGCCCGGTGCAGATGACGCGCGATCTGCCGGGCTTCTGGCGCGGGTCGTATGCTGCGGTCCGTTCCGACCTACGCGGGCGGTATCCGCGCCATCCCTGGCCGGAAGACCCGGCCTCCGCCCCGCCGACCCGCCGGGTCAAGCCGCGCGGGACGTGAGAATTAACGCTTCCCTCACCCTTATCTCGGAAAAAGCCCTCTTTGCCGGGACCGGACGGTCAACTTTCGGCCCGCTGTGATGGGGTTCCCGTATGCTTTGCGCGGGACCGGTTGAGTACAGGCGTGTGCGTTATGCGTAGCATCATGATTCTGGCGGCCATTCTGATTGTGTTCGGCACGTCCATGGCGAAAGTCGCGGACAACATGACAAGCGACAGGGCGCAGGCCAAGGCGGTGGACAAGGCCAAGGCGATGAACGCCTTTGCCTCGGTGCAGCCGCAGACCACCGGGAATGCCGGCCGCCGCAGCGTCACCATTCCGCGCGACAGCCGCGGCCACTTCCAGACCGAAGGCCGCGTCGATGGCCGCCGTCTCGGATTCATGGTCGATACCGGCGCATCGGTGATCGCGTTGAACGAAACGTCGGCAGCGCAGATCGGTGTCCGGCCACGGCCCAGCGACTACACCGCGAATGTTTCGACCGCCAACGGATCGATCAAGGCAGCGCGCACGCGGCTTGCGATGGTCGAGATCGGCGGGCTGACGGTGCGCGACGTCGATGCGCTGGTGCTGCCCGACGAAGCGCTGTCGGAAAACCTGCTCGGCCTGTCGTTTCTGTCGAAACTCAAGCGCTACGAATTCGCCGGCAGCAAGCTGGTGATGGAACAGTAAGCTCTAGATTGCTTCGATTCGCGCGTAATGACGATCATATCCGCCGGAACACCACGCTCAGATTGTTCGCCGGCATCTCGGTGACAGTCGGCGCTGAAAATCCCGCCGACCGCGCCAGATCGGCGACCGTTTCCAGATCGCGCAAACCCCATTCGGCATTCCGCGACTTCAGGCTCGCATCGAACGCCTCGTTGCTCGCGACGGTGACGATGCCGGCCCGCCGGTAAGGTCCGTACAGATACAGCGGCGCGCCTGCCTGCAGAAGTTTGCCCGCTCCATGAAACAGGCCTTCGGTCGCGCGCCACGGCGAGATGTGAATCATGTTGATGCAAAGAACCGCGTCGGCGGTGGTGACAGGCCAATGGTCCGACGATGCGTCCAGCATCACCGGCGGCCGCAGGTTGGTCAGGCCGCTGTCCTCGGTCCATGCCTTGATGCTTTGCAACGCGGCGTCCTCGGGGTCCGAGGGCTGAAACGTCAGGTCCGGAAAAGCGCGCGCGAAATGCACCACATGCTCGCCCGATCCGCTGGCGACCTCAACCACGAGACCGGACGCAGGCAGCACACCGCGCAGCACATCGAGGATGGCGTCGCGGTTGCGTAGCGTCGCGGGGTATTCAAGGCGGCGGTCGGTCATGGTGCGCTCAATCTGAATGGGGCCTGTATAAACCAGCTACTAATATGCCGCATTTCATTCCTAAAAGCTCGGCTCCCGCCTTTCCTCAGTGAATAGCTTTCGCTAAAGCTGCAGGAGACTTTTCGCCGTTTTCCCGTGAGGCCATTTGATGTTTCCGAAGCCGAAACCCGCCCTCGTTCCCAATACCTACGCCTATGAATCCGAGCCGATGGTGAAGGCGACCGGCTTTCGCGAATACGACGCGCGCTGGCTGTTCGGGAAAGAAATCAACCTGATGGGCATTCAGGCGCTGGGCATGGGCCTCGGCACGCTGATCGCGGAGATGGGGCAGAAGCAGGAGATCGTCACCGCGCACGATTTCCGCGGCTATTCGGCGTCGATCAAGTACGCGCTGGTCTCCGGCCTGTTGGCGTCCGGCTGCAAGGTGCACGACATCGGCCTTGCGGTGACGCCGATGGCGTATTTCGCGCAGTTCGAACTGGACGTGCCCTGCGTCGCCATGGTCACCGCCTCGCACAACGATAACGGCTGGACCGGCGTGAAGATGGGCGCGAATCGTCCGCTGACCTTCGGGCCGGACGAGATGAACCGCCTGAAAGAGATTGTGCTCAATGCCGACTTCAAGCTCAAGCCTGCAGGCGGCTACCAGTTCCACGAAAATTTCCCGGCGCGTTATATCGCCGATCTGACCAACCGCCCCAAACTCAAGCGCAAGCTGAAGGTTGTGGTCGCCTGCGGCAACGGCACTGCCGGTGCGTTCTCGCCGCAAGTGATGGAAGCCATCGGTTGCGAGGTGGTTCGTCTCGATACTGAACTGGACCACACCTTCCCGAAGTACAATCCGAATCCCGAAGACATGGAAATGCTGCACGCGATCCGCGATGCGGTGCTCGAACACAAAGCTGATGTCGGTCTGGGTTTCGACGGCGACGGCGACCGCTGCGGCGTGGTCGACAACACCGGCGAGGAAATCTTCGCCGACAAAGTTGGTGTGATGCTGGCGCGCGATATGTCGGCGGTCCACAAGGGCGCGGAATTCGTGGTCGATGTGAAATCGACCGGGCTGTTTGTGACCGATCCCGTTTTGCAGAAGCAGGGCGCTAAAACAACCTACTGGAAGACCGGCCATTCCTACATGAAGCGCCGCACCCACGAATTGAAGGCGCTGGCAGGCTTTGAGAAGTCCGGCCACTTTTTCTTCAACGCGCCGGTCGGACGCGGCTATGACGACGGCCTCGTCTCGGCCATCGCGATTTGCGAAATGATGGACCGCGCGCCGGGCAAGACCATGGCGGACCTGAAAGACGCGCTGCCGAAAACATGGTCGTCGCCGACCATGTCGCCCCACTGCGCCGACGAAACCAAATATGGAATCGTCACTCAGGTGGTGAAGCATTTCGAGGATCTGAAAGCGAAGGGCTCCAAGGTCGCCGGCCAGCCGATCCGCGATCTGGTGACAGTCAACGGCGTGCGCGTCACTTGCGAGGACGGCAGCTGGGGTCTGGTGCGCGCATCATCCAACAAGCCAGAGCTTGTGGTGGTGGTCGAAAGCCCGGTGTCGGAGCAGCGTATGCGCGACATGTTCGAGGCGATGGACTCGGTGCTGCGCACCCATCCGGAAGTCGGCGAGTACAATCAGAAGATTTGACGCCGCTACGCCGCGCCGGCGATCAGCTTCTCCAGCTCACGCTCGGCCTGCGTCACATGGCGTTCCTTGTGGCGCAGCAGGAAGAAGGGGCGGGACGGCAGGGGAATCTTCAGGGCCTTCAGCACGTCCGATTTCAGCAGGTTGGCTGCAACCAGTTTCGACAGAATGGTTGCGCCCGTGCCTGCGGCCACAGCCGAGCGAACAGATTCGTTGGACGGCAGTTCGAGCGTGATGTTGATGTCGTTGCGTGTCAGCCCGAAGCCCGCCAGCGCCGTCTCGAAAATCCGGCGCGTGCCGGAGCCCTTTTCGCGGGTGATCCATGTCGCGTCTTTCATCTGGGCAGGCTTCACGGAGCGCAAGGACGCCCACGGATGCTTTGCGCCGACCACCAGCACGAGTTCATCCTCTGCGATCAGTTTGACGGAAAGTGCCGCGTCGTCGATTTGCCCTTCGACGAATCCAAGATCGGCGAGGCCGTCGCGAACCAGTGCGGCGACCTGATCCGTGTTGCCGATCTTCAGGTCGAGCGCGATGCCGGGATACTTCGCATGAAAGCGCTGGATCAGCGGCGGCAGCCAGTAATTCCCCACGGTCTGGCTCGCCGCGAGCGACAGCGCTCCGCGTTTTAGTCCTGCAAGGTCCGCCAGCACGGCTTCGGCGGCTGCGGCGCGCGCGAGCACGGCGCGGGCTTCGGTCACGAACTGGCGGCCGACATTGGTCAGCTTGATGCTGCGTCCGATACGGTCGAACAGCCGGACCGCATAACGCGCTTCGAGCGCAGCGATAGCCGCGCTCGTCGCCGACTGGGTGAGATTGAGCGCTTCTGCCGCGCGCGTCATGTGTTCGCGCTCGGCGACTGCGACGAAGATGCGGAGTTGCTCCAGCGTCATCCGGCTTTCCTCATGTGGTGATCTTGACGAGCATCAGGCTGAAACTCGCGATGAACAAAAAGGCGGCTGCGCCCAGAATCAGCGGCCGCAGGCCCTTGGCGCGCAGTTTGCGGATGTCGGTTTCCAGCCCCATTGCCGCCAGCGCCATCGTCAGCAGCAGGGTGGTCACGGTCACAATGATGCTCTTTGCGTCCGGCGGGATCGTCACCGCGCTGTTGAGTCCGACCAGCGCGACGAAGCCCAGCACGAACCACGGCATCGGTGCTTGTCGGCTTGCGCTTTCGAGGCCGTGCTTGCGGTTGCGCCGTGCCGCCATCAGGCCGAGCGCGATGACCGTCGGCGCCAGCATCGCGACACGGGACAGCTTGGCGATGGTCCCGAATTCGCCGGCCTGCTGGCCGTCCTGGTACGCCGCCGCGACGACCTGTGCGATCTCGTGAATGGACGCGCCACTCCACAGGCCAAAGGCGCGAGGATCGAGATGCAGCAAGCCGGGCAACAACGGGTAGACGAACATGGCAATCGAACCGAACACCGTGACGCAGGCCACCGCATAAGCGATGTCTTCATCGCGGGCGTTGGTGACGGTGTTGGTGGCGATCACTGCGGATGCGCCGCAGATCGAGGTGCCGGCCGCGATCAGTTGCGCGAGGCCTCTTTCAACACCGAGCAGGCGGCCCAGCCATGTGGTGAACAGGAATGTTGCACTCAGCGTCAGCGCGATCACCGCCAGCCCGCTTGCGCCAACTTCGGCGATCTGCGCGGCGGTGAGTTGCAGTCCGAGCAGGATGATGGCGAGGCGCAACACCTTGCGGAGCGCGAAGGTCACGCCCTCTTTGGCGCGGGCCGGTGTGCCGATGACGTTGTGAAACAGCATCCCCAGCACGATGGCGAGGATCAGCGGGCTGAATGTGCCGACATCCGGGAGTTCGCGCAGGCCGAAGGCGGCGGCTGCGATGAGTGCGGTCAGCAGCAGGCCCGGCATGATTCCGGATGCCTGCCGGTGTTGGCTTTTCGTTACGGCAAGTGTGTGAGCGGTCATGGCCGAACTCCCTGTTCCGGCCGGAAAATCGCAAATCGCGATCAATCAATCCAACTGATTATATATGTGAATTCAATCGATAAAATAGATTATTTGAACCGCAGAAAGCCCGCCGGCGTTTCCGCGAGCGGGCTTCCTGAAATCAAATGCGACGGGCCGGAGTTACGCCGCCGTCAGCGCCGGCACCGGCAGCGCGGTCACCGACTTGATCTTTTCCATCGCGAAGCGCGAGGTGACGTTCTTCAGCGCCACCGCGCTGATGAGCTTCTTGTAGAAAATGTCGTAGCTCTGCATGTCGGCAACCACGACGCGCAGCATGTAATCGACATCGCCCGCCATGCGATAAAACTCCATCACTTCGGGCATGGCGCTGACGGCATCGGCGAATTTCTTCAGCCATGCGTCCGAGTGATCGCCACTTTCCACCGACACGAACACCGAAATTCCGAGGCCGATCTTGTTCTGATCGACCAGCGCCACACGGCGCAGAATGATGCCCTCGGCCTCCATGCGCTGGATGCGCTTCCAGCACGGCGTGGAGGACAGACCGACCCGGTCGCCGATCTCGGCCACCGAGAGGGAGGCGTCGTCCTGGAGCACGGTGAGAATTTTGCGGTCGATGGCGTCGAGGCGGCGCGGGGCGTCAGCGAGGACAGCGGCGGCGTCGGACATGAAAAGAACTTTCTTCCATAAGTGAGGGTTGATTACCTCATATATAGAAAAATCTTCTCAGACAAGTGCCGAAACGTCGCTTTAGAGGGCCTCTATACCCTCACCGCGGCCGGGCTGGAGGTCAAAAGTTCATCAACTTCAATGCGTTGCGGGGATCCGAAGGCACCGCCGAAACGGGTACATTTCAAGGCCGCCGTTGCCGAGGCGAACCGCATCGCCTGTTGCAGCGGCTGGCCTTCGGCAATCGCCAGCGTGAACGCGCCGTGGAAGGCGTCGCCGGCACCCAGCGTATCCACAACGTGGACCGGGAAGGCCGGCATGTGTTTCGGCTCGCCTTGCGGGTCGAGCCAGATCACGCCCTTGGCGCCGGAGGTGACACCGAGAAACGCGGGGGTCACCTGTGCGAGCTTGCGCAGTGCGGTCACATCGTCGCTCTCGCCAGCGGTTGCGTGCAGCGCGTCGGCGGAAAAGACGATGTGCGAGGCGACCTGCAACAGCCCTTCGCGCATCGACATCATCCGGTCGCCGTCGATGACCACGGGAATGCCGCGGCGATGCGCTTCCGCGCATACGTCCGTGCCGAATTCAGCGCAGCGGCTTTCGATCAGAATAGCGTCGCAGTCCGCGAGCAGGACATCCGGCGGCGGCAGCGCCACGGTCCACAGTTTCGGATCGCGGAACGTGGCGATGGTGCGCTCGCCGCTCGGATCGATCAGCACGCTGGAGATCGGCGTGACCACGTCATCGACCACAACAAGGCCGCTGGTGTCGATGCCTTCGCTCTTGAATTGCTCGTTGATGGTGGCGTTGCTTGCGGCCAGCAGCCCGCCGATCGGGCCTGTGAGCAGAACACGCGCACCGAGACGTGAAATCGAAATGGCGGCGTTGGGCGAATTTCCGCCGGCGACTTCAACGAACTCGCTGGCATATTCCTTGTGACCGCGCGCCGGGACTTCCGGCACGCGGAAAATCAGATCGCGCACCGGCATGCCGATGCAGATAATGCGTGGTGATGTCTTGCGTAATTGATTGTGGATGTTCACCGGCACTGTGCCTCGCTCGAAATGGCTCGTGACAAGGACAATCGATGACACGCGATGCGGTTCCCCTTCAAGGGAACCGTCATGGACTTAAGCCGTTTCCGCGATCCAGTTCGCCAGAAGATGATGCGCAATTGCAACCGGGTGAGGGCCTGTCATGCCCTCGGGATGGTTTTTTGCAAGCATCGCCACCGCTTCATCGCGGCTGAACCAGCGCGCATCTTCAAGCTCGGTCCTGTCGACAACAATATCGGTGGTGGTGGCGCGCGCGGTGCAGCCGATCATCAGCGATGACGGATAAGGCCACGGCTGCGTCATATAATACCGCACGTCGGTGCACTGGATGCCGGCTTCTTCGAGAATCTCGCGCTGCACGGCGCTTTCGATGGTTTCCGCCGCCTCGACGAATCCGGCAAGGCACGACCACATGGTTGGCGGAAACTGCGACTGGCGGCCCATCAGGCACTTGTCGCCCGCCGTTACCAGCATGATGACGACCGGATCGGTGCGCGGAAAATGCTCGGTCTTGCAGCTTGGGCACAGGCGCTTCCAGCCGCCGTCGGCCATCGCCGTTCGCGTTCCGCAGTTGGGGCAAAAGGCGTTGCGCTGGTGCCAGCTCACCAGCGACTTCGCCATCGCGATGCTGGAGAGTTCACGTGCCGGCACGGCTCCGCTCGCGGCCACCGCGCGCAGATTTTCCACGCCGACATCCTGGCGGCCCATCAGGTCTTCGGCGGCGGTCGCGCTGATGCCCATGCCGAAAATCGCCGCACCCTCGTGCAGGCCGAGAAAGATGGTGCCGGGATTGGCGCCGAACTTGTGCGCTTCCTCGAGCGTCAGCAGGGCGCGCGGGCCATCGGCGCCTATCGTCACCACCAGCGAATCGCGATGCACCACATAGGCTCGCGCGTTGCGATGGTTTTCCAGCGCGAACAGCTTTTCGGCGTCGGTGCGGATATGCGCGGCGCGGTCGATCGGATGGGAGACAAAGCCCGGTTGTCCGAGCGGGAAAGGATCATTTTTTGTTGTCATTGATTGTCTGCTCTTTAAAAATTTAACTCAGCCAGATCTTGCGGCGAAGCGCGGCGATGAATCTTTCGACTTCCTGCGGATCGTGGGCCAGCGGAGGTACCACGCCCCAGACTGGCCGCGGCCATGCGGCGTCCGTCGTCCGGCGCGCAATGATGTGGACATGCAACTGGCGGACGGCATTACCGAGCGCTGCAATATTCATTTTTTCGGGTTGGGTGATGTCCTTCAGCGCGCGCGCGACGCGGTTGATCTCGGTCATCAACTGCCCCTGCTCGACCTCATCGAGATCGGTGAGTTCGGTGGCGTCGGCGCGGCGCGGCACCAGCAGCAGCCAGGGATAGTTGGCGTCCTTGATGACGAGCACCCGCGACAACGGCAGATCGCCGATGTTGATGGTGTCTTTCTCAAGCTGTGAATTGAGCGACCAGGCAGAGGAATCGGACATGGGTTTCTCGGATACTTTTAGCAGTCTTGCAGAGGGCGTATCGACAAACAACGCCCCGTTATGCCCGGAATAAGCCTCTCGGCGACCGTAGCCAAGGGTTTGCCCGGATAGCAATAACAGCGGGAACATGCCTGCGCCGCGCGCTTGCTTTCCGCCCGTTTTGGCCCCACATAGGGACCGGGAGATTGGCGGTGGACGAGCCACTCGCCAACCGGGTCAGGTCCGGAAGGAAGCAGCCCTAACGAGGTCCGGATCGGGTCGCTCGTCAGTCTCCTACCTCTTTTTTCGTGCGTCCGCAGCGGCGCACACGCGTCAAATCCACTTCACTGGCGTGCTCAATCGCGGATCGATTGATGACCGATGCTGACATGGCTGGTGCTGATATGGCCGGCGCAACCGCGGACGATCAGCCGGGTTTTGAACTCGGCGGAACGCCAGCCGCCCCCTCGGCAGCTTCGGGTGCAGGCTACCGTGTGCTCGCGCGCAAATATCGCCCCGCCACATTCGAGGATCTGATCGGCCAGGAGGCCATGGTCCGCACCATCTCGAATTCGTTCGAGGCGGGGCGTGTTCCGCAGGCCTGGATTCTCACCGGCGTGCGCGGCGTCGGCAAGACCACGACCGCGCGCATTCTCGCCCGTGCGCTGAATTACGAATTGCCGGATGGATCGGTCAAAGGGCCGACCATTCACATGCCGAAGATGGGCGTGCATTGCCAGGCGATCATGGAAAGCCGGCACATCGATATTCTCGAAATGGACGCGGCGTCGCATACCGGCATCGACGACGTCCGCCAGATCACCGACGGCGTGCGCTATGCGCCCTCGAGTGCAAGGTACAAAGTCTACATCATCGACGAGGTTCACATGCTCTCGGAGAAGGCGTTCAACGCTTTCCTGAAGACGCTGGAAGAACCGCCCGAGCACGCCAAGTTCGTATTCGCCACCACTGAAATCCGCAAAGTCCCGGTGACGGTGCTGTCGCGCTGCCAGCGCTTCGATCTCAAGCGCGTCGACGCCGATGTGCTGATGGCGCATCTGGCGAGCATCGCGGACAAGGAAGGCGTCAAGACTGAAACGGAAGCACTCGGATTGATTGCGCGCGCGGCCGAAGGTTCGGTGCGCGATTCGCTGTCGCTGTTCGATCAGGCGATCGCACATGCCGCAGGCACGGTACGCGCCGAAGACGTGCGGCAGATGCTGGGCCTCGCGGACCGCACCCGCGTGATCGACCTGTTTCAGTCGCTGGCCAGCGGCGACATCGCCGCAGCCTTCAAGGAATTCCGTGATCAGTATGACACCGGCGCCGATCCGGTGGTGGTACTCAGCGATCTGGCCGAGTTCGTGAACTTCGTGACCCGCGTCAAGGTCGTCCCCGCAACGGCGGACAATCTGGCGCTGGGAGAGACCGAGCGCATGCGCGGGCGCGATTTCGCGGCCAAGCTGTCGATGCGGGTGCTGTCGCGGATGTGGCAGATGCTGCTCAAGGGCATTGCCGAGGTGCAGTCCGCAACGCGTCCGCAGGCGGCCGCTGAAATGGTGCTGGTCCGGATCGCCTATGTATCCGATCTGCCGACGCCCGATGAAGCGATCAAGATGATCGATGCGGGCGGCGGTGCGTCGCCCGCGCCTGGCGGAAACGGCGCAGTCAGTAACGCAGGCAATGCGGCGCCGCGCGGCCCATCCGCCATGCTGCCGTCAGGCGGCGATGACGGTTCGCAGTTGCGCGCGGTAGGGTCCAGCACGCGGCCCGCACTCGATACGTCACCGCGTCCACAGATGCTCGCCCCAGTACCTGCACCCGCTCCGGTGGAAGCTGTGCCCGCACGGCGGCTGACGACATTCGCCGAGATCGTGGCAATCGCCGGCGAAAAGCGCGACTTGCAGATCAAGTCCGCATTGGAAGCAGATATGCGGCTGGTGCGCGTCGAAGACGGCAGACTCGAGGTCGCGCTGGAACGCAGCGCGGCTCGCTCGACCATCAACGACCTGTCGCGCAAGCTCGAACAGTGGACCGGGCGGCGCTGGACCGTGATCGTATCCAATGAAGCCGGCCAGCCGACGCTGCGTGCGCAGGCGCAGGCCGCGAAGGACAAGCTGACCGACGGCATTCACGCCGATCCGCGCGTGCAGGCGGTGATGGCGCGCTTTCCCGGCGCGCAAGTGCTGGATGTGCGGCGTATCGCCCCCGATACAGGCTCGGGTGCCGACGATGCCGGACCGGTCGCTGCGGCAGACGAAGACGACGATCTTTAACTTTATTTCGACAAAGGACCGTTCATGGCTGATTTCCTCGGCATGATGAAGCAGGCGGCACAGCTTCAATCGAAGATGAAGGCGATGCAGGACGAACTCGACACCATCGAGGTCGAAGGCCTGTCCGGCGGCGGGCTCATCAATGTGCGCATGACCGCGAAGGGCGAAGTCAAGGCTGTGAATATCGACCCGTCGCTGGTGAAGGCGGACGAGCGCGAGATTCTCGAAGACCTGCTGGTGACCGCGCTGAACGACGCGCGCCGCAAGGCCGAAGCAGCGATGCAGGAAAAGATGCAAGCGCTGACCGGCGGCCTCGGGCTGCCTCCGGGATTGGGTCTCGGTTAACATGCCCACCGCCGTTGCCGGTCCGGAGATCGAACGTCTGATCCAGTTGTTGGCGCGGTTGCCGGGGCTTGGCCCGCGCTCGGCGCGCCGCGCCGCATTGCATCTGATCAAGAAGCGTGAGGCGCTGATGACGCCGTTGTCGTCGGCGCTGCAGGTGGCGATCGACAAGATTCAGGTCTGCAACACCTGCGGCAATATCGATACGCAAAATCCCTGTACGGTCTGCACCGACACGCGGCGCGATCCGTCGATCATCGTGGTGGTCGCGGACGTCGCCGATCTCTGGGCGCTTGAACGCGCTCATGCCACAAACGGATTTTATCACGTGCTCGGCGCCACGCTGTCACCGCTCGACGGCGTCGGCCCGCAGGATCTGACCATCGATGCGCTGGTGCAGCGTGCGCTCGACCCGCGTGTCACCGAAATCATCCTAGCGCTGAACGCGACAGTCGATGGCCAGACCACCGCGCACTACATCACCGACCTGTTGCAGGATGCCAACGTCAAGGTCACGCGGCTGGCGCACGGTGTGCCGGTCGGCGGCGAACTTGATTACCTCGACGAAGGAACATTGTCGGCTGCCATGCGGCAGCGGACGTTGTTCTGATTAGCCCAGAAACCAGATTCCAAGAAATGGAAGCCGCATGATTCTCCGTCTGTTCACGAACACGTCCGCAAAGTTTGCCGCCGGTTGCTTTGCTGTGTGCTGTCTGGCCGTCCTCACGTCCGCCGATGCGCTTGCGCAACAGAAGGCGAGGCCGATCAACACCGGCGAAGTGTTGTCGGGTGAACTGACCGCGATGCGCTCCGGGCCGAAGAAAAAGCGCGTCATCACCTATCAACTGACCAGCGAGCCGCGCCGACTGCCGGGTCCGACGCCGCTGTGCAATCTGGAAACCGGGCCGGAAACGTTTCAGATCGTGACCAATAGCGACGCGGAGGCTGCGGCGCTGAAACCCTATATCGGCAAGAGCATTGCGCTGAAGGCGAACGAACTGTCCTGCGCGCAGGTTGCCGGACAGTTAAGCGATGCCATTGTCACCAAATGGAGTGTAGTGGCGAAGCACTAAGCTGCGGCTGGACTTACGCCCCGCCGCCCAAGCGTTTCGAAATGGCCACGCCGTTGCAGCCACGCCAGCAGGATCAGGCTCGGCACTGCGACCAGCACACTGAGCATGAAGAATGCGGGCCAGCCGGTGGCTTCCGCGACATAGCCCGCACCCGCAGACAGATAGGTTCGGCCGATCGCAGCGAACGCGGTGAGCAACGCATACTGGGTGGCGGTGTGCAGCGGGCTCTGGCACAGCGATGAGAGATAGGCGACGAAGATGACCGTGCCGATTGCGCCGGTGAAATTCTCCACCGTGATTGCCAGCGCGAGTGCCCACTGGTTCAGGCCAACAAAGGCAAGCCACGCGAAGGCGAGATTCGAGATTGCCTGGAGAACGCCGCCGGTCCACAGGCATGCTTCGAGCGACCATGCGCGCGCGAGAAAGCCACCGGCAAAGCCGCCGATCAATGTTGCGGCGAGTCCTACCCCTTTGACGATGGCGGCATAGTCGTTGCGGGTGAAGCCGAGGTCGATCACGAATGGCGCGGTCATGGTGCCGGAAAACGAGTCCGTGAACTTGTAGAGAATGACAAAGGCGAGAACCGCCCAGACATCCTTGCGGGTGAGAAACTCGGTGAATGCGCCGACGGCGGCGGCAGTGACGCGGGTGATGGCGTTTTCGCCAAGGGTGGATTCCGCGGCGTGGCGCGATTGTTCAGGCTCGGTGGCAGCCAGTGCTGCGATCATGCCGATCAGCACCATCGCCGCCATCGCGACGTAGCCCCACATCCATGCGGTGGTTTTGGTCAGACCGGTCGCTTCAAAAC
>CALRLJ020000031.1:0-16380 GCA_943368635.1 Sediminibacterium ginsengisoli
AAATCACAACTTCAAACGAAAGCAAGCGACGTGCGAATTTTGCAGGTGAACGCCCACCTTCATCAATAATAATACATATTATCAGTATCTTATGATGTTGATGGCGCACAACATCGCTTCTGAGCGGTCGCCAAAAGCGATCAAATCGAAAATCCGGCAGTCCTAATGACCCCACGCGGGAGGCGAGCTCTCAGGCCACGTCGGCGGGCTTGTCCGGCATCGCCGCGATCACATCGATGCCTCGGCTGTTACAGATGGCATGAAGTCCGGCGGGTAACGGCAGGTCGGTGACGAAGGTGTGGATCTGGCTCAGATGCGCTATCCGCACCGGCGCGTTGCGGCTTAATTTGGTGCTGTCAGCCACCAGCATCACGCTGCGTGCATTCGCGATGATGGCTTGCGCTGCCTGCACCTCGCGATAGTCGAAGTCGAGCAACGCGCCCTCCTCGTCGATCGCGGACGCACCGATGATCGCATAATCGACCTTGAACTGCGTGATCAGGTTGTTGGCGGTCGAGCCGATCACAGCACCGTCCGCCCGCCGCACCGTGCCGCCGGCTACGATCACCTCGATCCGCGGGTGACGGTACAATAACATCGCCACGTTCAGATTGTTGGTGATGACCAGCAGATCCTCGTGTGTCGCCGTCAGCGCGCTGGCGACTTCTTCCGTTGTGGTGCCGATATTGATGAACAGCGAGCAGCCGTTGGGAATCTGCGCCGCAGCTGCGATACCGATGGCCTTCTTTTCTTCAGCCGCGACGAACCGGCGGGCTTCGTAAGCGAGGTTTTCCACGCCCGAAGCAATGATCGCGCCGCCATGAACGCGCGTCATCGAGCGCCGGTCGCAGAGATCGTTCAGATCCTTGCGGATAGTCTGTGCCGAGACTTCAAACCGCCGTGCCAAATCCTCCACCGTCACGCGGCCGGAGGCACGCGCGATGTTGAGAATATCGGACTGGCGATTGGAAAGCTCGGTCATTCAGCACCTTAACCCGTAAGAGCCAATGGTGCTGCTGTTGCCGCGTCCGGTCAACTCGACATTTCATCGGCGGGCGGCCAACGCCGCATGTGGTTAAAGCCGCCAGCCGAGACGACGGGTCAAACCGCCATCTTGCGATGCCGGATCGGCGCGCCGAAGGCCAGGCTCGCCGCCGCATCGATGATGGTGTTGGTATCCAGACCGTGGTGGCGGTAGAGGTCGCCGATGGTGCCGGTCTGGCCGAATGTCTCGACGCCGAGCGCCTCGACGCGATGACCATGCACGCTGCCCAGCCACGCCAGCGTCGCCGGATGCCCGTCGATCACGGTAATAAGTCCGCAATCGCGCGGCAGCGGCGACAGCAACCGTTCGATGTGGCTCAGTTCGCGCGGACCGCCGCTGCGGCGTTGTTTGCGCGATGCCGTCCAACCTTGATGCAAGCGGTCGGCGGAGGTGATTGCCAGCAGGCCGATGTCCCGGCGTGACTCGCCCAGCAGCCCCGTCGCCTCGATGGCTTCGGGCGCGACCGCGCCGGTATAGGCAATCACCAGTTCCGCATTCGGCCCCGGCTTGCGCAGCCAGTACGCGCCCGCCGCGATGTCGCCTTCAAGCTCCGTCGTCATGGTCCGTTGCGGCTGATCGAGCGTGCGCGTCGACAGCCGCAGATAAACCGATCCGCCATTGTCGTCGCGCTGCATGTGGTCGAAGCCCCAGCGCATGATCACCGCCAGTTCATCCACGAAGGCAGGCTCGAACGACGCCAACCCGTCCTGCGCCATGCCGATCAGCGGTGTGGCGATGGACTGATGCGCACCGCCCTCCGGCGCCAGCGTGATACCCGACGGCGTCGCCGCCACCATGAACCGCGCGTCCTGATAACAGGCGTAATTCAGCGCATCGAGGCCGCGCTCGATGAACGGATCGTACAACGTGCCCACAGGCAGAAGCCGCTCGCCATTGATGGAATGCGACAGGCCAAGCGCGGACAGCATAATGAAGAGATTCATCTCCGCGATGCCCAGCTCCATGTGCTGGCCCTTCGGGGAATAATCCCATGCAAACGTCGATGGGATTTTTTCCTTGCGGTACAGATCGGCATTCTCTGCGACCGCGAACAGCCCCCGCCGGTTGACCCATGCGCCAAGGTTGGTCGAGACCGTCACGTCGGGCGACGTGGTGACGATACGCTCGGCAAGTTTGGTGTCGCTGCGCGCCAGCTCGTTCAGAACAAGCCCGAAGCCCTGTTGCGTGGCCATGCGCGGCGTCAGAGTCACGTTGAGCTTTGCCGGCACGTCGATCTTCGGCGCATCGAGCCGCCGCGCGCCGTCGCGTGCGAACGTCACATTCTTCAGGAAATTTTCGATCCGCGCGTGATCGAGCGGCAAGCCTTCCAGCCGATCCCATTCGTGACCGGGACGAATGTTCTGCGCCGCGCGGAAGGTTTCCATCTGCGCGACGGTCATCAGCCCGGCGTGATTGTCCTTGTGGCCCTGAAACGGCAGGCCGACGCCCTTGATGGTGTAGGCAATGAAGCACACCGGCCGATCGTGGTCGATTGCCTCGAATGCCTCCAGCATGCTCGCCATATCGTGACCGCCGAGATTTGACATCAGCGCCAGCAACTCATCGTCGCTGCGCCTCTCGATCAGCTTCGTCACCGCGCCCTGATCGCCGATGTCGTCGAGCAAATGCTTACGAAACGCTTTTCCGCCCTGAAAGCACAGCGCGGCATACATCTGGTTCGGACAGTTATCGATCCACTTGCGCAGCGCCTCGCCGCCCGGCTCCGCGAACGCCGCCTGCATCAGCTTGCCGTATTTCACGATCACCACATCCCAGCCGAAATTGCGGAACATGGTCTCGAGCTTTTCCCACAGCCCTTCGCGGATCACCGCGTCGAGACTCTGGCGATTGTAGTCGATGATCCACCACGTGTTGCGCAGGCCCTGCTTCCAGCCCTCCAGCAGCGCCTCGAAGATATTGCCTTCGTCCAGCTCGGCATCGCCGACCAGCGCAATCATGCGCCCCTCAGGGCGATCCTTCATCCAGCCGTGCGATTTCACATAATCCTGCACCAGCGACGAGAACAGAGTCTGCGCCACGCCAAGCCCCACCGAGCCGGTGGAAAAATCAACGTCATCGATGTCCTTGGTGCGGGACGGATAGGATTGCGCGCCCTTGAAGCCGCGGAAATTTTCCAGCTTCTCGCGCGTCTGCTGCCCGAGCAGATACTGGATCGCATGAAACACCGGACTGGCGTGCGGCTTCACCGCCACGCGATCCTCGGGCTTCAGCACGCCGAAATACAGCGCCGACATGATCGTCGCCAGCGAAGCACTGGAGGCTTGATGGCCGCCGACCTTCAGCCCGTCGGAATCCGCACGGACGTGATTGGCATGATGGATCGTCCACGACGACAGCCACAGCACCTTCCTGGTGAGGGCCGACAGGGTTTCCAGACGCGAGGGTTCAATGGGCATGGCGATCACCGGCACAGGGGTTCAGCGCCGATGCTATTCCTGAGCGCGAGCTGAAAAATCTCAAATCATCTCGACTGGTTAGCTGGAATTGGTATACATTACCAATATCCTGCATATTCGTGAGATTTTATTCCAATGACCGAACTCGATGCGATCGACCGCAAAATCCTGACGATTCTTCAGGCCGACAGTCGCGTCACCATGCAGGATCTCGCGGATCAGGTTGGGCTGTCGGTGTCGCCGTGCCATCGCCGGGTGAAACTGCTCGAGGAGCGCGGCGTGATCTCGCGCTATATCGCGATGGTCGACCAGAAATCCGTTGGGCTGCCGGTGAGTGTGTTCATCTCGATCAAGCTGGAGCGGCAGAAGGAAGAAGATCTCAACCGCTTCGCCAAGGCGATCTCGAAGTGGAACGAAGTGCTGGAGTGCTACCTGATGACCGGCAACCGGGATTACCTGCTGCGCGTGGTCACCGCCGACCTGCCGTCTTATGAAAATTTCATCAAGACCAAGCTGACGCGCCTCGACGGCATCGCCTCGATTGAATCGAGTTTCGCCCTCAGCCAGGTGAAGTACACGATTGCACTCCCCGTGTAGACGACGCGCCTATAGATCGAAGAACACGGTCTCGTTGTCACCCTGAAGATAGACATCAAACCGGTAAGTCACGACATCCCCCTTTTCTCGTTTCGCGATCAGCGTTGCCCGGCGCTCTGACGGCACCAGTGCAAGGACCGGATCGGCAGCGTTCGCAGTCTCGTCCTCAAAATAAATTCGCGTGATCGCCTGCTGCGTCATGCCGCGCGCAAACACCGCCAGAAGAATATGCGGTGCCTGCGGTTTGCCACCGGGGCCGGGCACAGAGCCGGGCTTAATGGTGCGGAATTCAAAGCCGCCCTTTGCGTCGGTGCCACAACGGCCAAAGCCCTTGAACGCTGCGTTCGGAGCCGCGCGCGTGTCCTGCGGATCAGCAAAACGACCCTGCGCATCGGCCTGCCAGATCTCCAGCATGGAATCTGGAACGACCTTGCCCTCGCCATCGAACACCTGGCCAACGATGCGGATACGTTCGCCGGAAACATCCGGCGTCACCAGATCGTTGCCGAAGGCATCGTTCCACGCGTAGTCGTTACCCGGTGTCAGGCCGTACTTGAAATAGGGACCGACGGTTTGAGAAGGCGTGATGTTGCTCATCAGTCGTTGTCCAGCGGCGTGGCGTTGCGCCCGCGCAATACGATGTCGAAACGATAGCACAGCGCCCAGTCCGGCTTTGTGTTGTCGAGATCGAAACTCGATACCATCCGCATCCGCGCTTTCTCGTCCGTCACCGAATTGAAGATCGGGTCGTAGGCGAACAGCGGATCGCCGGGGAAATACATCTGCGTCACGATGCGCGAGATGAACGAGTGCCCGAATACCGAGAAATGGATATGGGCCGGCCGCCACGCATTGGGATGATTGCCCCAGGGATACGCGCCGGGCTTGATGGTGATGAACCTGTAATAACCTTCCGCGTCGGTCTGCGCGCGCCCTGCTCCGGTGAAATTCGGATCAAGCGGCGCCGGATGCTGATCGACCGCATGGATATAACGGCCGCAGGCATTGGCCTGCCAGACTTCAAGCAGCGTATCCGGTACACCGCGGCCGTCCTCGTCGCGGACATGGCCGTGGACGATAATGCGTTCGCCGAGCGGTTCGCCCTTGTGCTGCGTGGTGAGATCGTTGTCGTTTTCACGCACCGTCTCGTGGCCGTAAACCGGCCCGGTCAACTCCGACAGCGTGTGCGGAATAATCACCAGCGGCTTGGCCGGCGAACGCAGGACCGTGCTTTTATAAGCTGGCGACAGGCGCGGCGCATGCGCGGCGTTGCTGTCTCGCGGATAGATCAACGTCATGGGCGTCTTCTTCTTGTTGACCCGAGGATCATAGCAATTCGATCAGTGAATTCCCACACCGAGCAGACGATTCACCAGGGAGCGATCCGATTTCAGTTCCTCGGACGCGCCTTCCCAGACCGAGCGGCCGCGCTCGACCACCATCACCCGATCCGCGAAATTCAGCGCACGCTCGATTTGCTGTTCGACGAGGACGATCGTCATATCGCCGCTGGTGGCAAGCCGGGAGATCGTCTCCATCAACTGATCGCAGATCACCGGCGCCAGCCCTTCGAGCGGCTCATCGAGCAGCAGGATCGAAGGCTTGCCGAGCAAGGTCCGCGCCATCGACAGCATCTGCTGCTCACCGCCGGACAATTGAAGCCCGAGATGGCGGCGGCGTTCGGCCAGTCGCGGGAACATCTGGTAGATGCTCTCAAGCCCGTCCCGTTCGCGCGTCTTGAATCCGGTCGACAGGTTCTCTTCCACAGTGAGCGATCCGAAGATATCGCGGGTCTGAGGCACATAACCCATGCCGCACAGCGCCCGCGCTGAGGTGCGCAACGCGCTGATGTCCTTTCCATCCGCGACAATGCGGCCATGGTGCCGGGTCGAAAGGCCCATCAGCGTCGCGAGCAACGTGGTCTTTCCGACGCCGTTGCGGCCGAGGATCGCGAGACGACCACCGGCCGGCACCTCGAACGACATGTCCGAGACGATCTGCGTCGGGCCATAGCCCGCGCTCAGGCGTTCGACCTCAAGCCGTGCGGCTGGCATCGGCATAGCTCCCAAGATAAGCGCGGCGGACTTCGTCGTCCTTGGTGACATCCTCCGGACTGCCTTCGAAAATCAGGCGGCCATTGGCGAGCACAAGCACCCGCTTCGCAAACCGGAACACAAGATCCATATCATGTTCGATCATCAGAACGGCGATGTCGGACGGCAGGCGGTTAATCGCTTCCAGAATTTTCGGCGCTTCATCGTGCGGAACGCCTGCTGCCGGTTCATCCAGCAGCAAGACTTTCGGCGTTAGAGCAAGACCGATTGCAAGATCGAGCAGGCGCTGCTGACCGTAAGCGAGCTTTGCGACGGGAAGCTGCGACAGATGCGCGATGCCGAGAATACCCAGAATGTGCATCCATTCGTCGCGAACCTGCGGAGCAAACGTCAGCACCGAGAAGAATCGTCGCGTCAGGCCTTGGCGCTGCATAACGGCGAGCGCGACATTCTCAGCAACCGTGAGACTTTTGAAAAGACGGGTGATCTGAAAGGTGCGTGCCAGTCCCTGCCGCACGCGTCCGGGGATCGAAACATTCGTGACATCATGGTCTTCGAACAAAATCCGACCATCCGACGGCGCGAGATCGCCGGAAATAACATTCACCAGCGTGGTCTTCCCCGCACCGTTCGGGCCGATCAGCGCCACACGGTCGCCCTTGGCGAGACTGAAGGACACATCGCTGTTGACGTGCAGGCCGCCGAAGGATTTCGAGACATTCTGCAATTCAAGCAGCGGACTCATGATGCCTGCCTCCGCCGTGAGACCGATGTCCATAGCGACACGACACTGTGGACCAGTCCGCGTGGGGCGAAGATCACGATCACGATCAGAAGCAACCCGACCAGTGTCATCCAGTGGAAAGGATTCGCCGCCGACACGATGTGCTCGAAAATCTGGAAGATCACCGCACCCGCCAGCGCGCCCCACAGATTGCCTGCTCCGCCCAGCACCAGCATGACCAGTACTTCAGCGGACCGCTCGAAGCTGACGCTGTCGAGTCCGACAACGCCGGTGTTGATTGCCATCAGCGCACCGCCGAGGCCTGCGACAATTCCCGACACGCCATACATCACGACGAGCCTTGGATAGGCCGACGCGCCGATCATCAGCGCGCGCAGGCTGTCGTCCTTGATGCCCCGGCATAACAGACCGAATGGCGAGCGCACAAACCTGAGCAGCAGCACCATGACCACGGCGAGCGTCGCCAGCGAAAAGATATACGACGTCCGGCTGTACATATCGAAGGCGAATACACCGAAGATCTTTGCGGGCGTGATGCCCGACAGACCGTCGCTGCCGCCGGTGAGTGACGACAGCTTGTTGGCAAGCGAACTCACGAGTTGGCCGATGGCGATGGACAGAACCAGTTGCGGCAATCCCTGGAATCGCGTGATCAGCGCGCCCGAGATCAGGCCCATCAAACCGCCGGCAAAGGCACCGATGGCAAGCAGGGCCAGCGGATTGGTAATCCCCGCAATGCAGGCATTGCCGACGGCATACGCACTGACGCCGAACAACGCCGCCTGCCCGAGCGTGGCAACGCCGCAGTAACCGGTCACGAGATCGAGCGAAAGCACGAGAAGCGTGATGCTGATCAACCGTGTCAGGAATGCGAGATCGTCGGGAAATGCAAAGTAGCCAACCGCCCCCACCACAGCGATTGTCAGCAGGCCAAGTGCTTCCTGCTGGAGCGGAAATCCCCGCCGTGGGACACCGTATCTGATGGTCTCTTCGGTCATGTCAGTGCGCCCGCCCCAGGAGGCCGCGCGGGAACAGGAACACGGTCAGGATGACGGCGAGATAAAAAAAGAATTCACCGAACTCCGGCGCCAGATATTTTCCAGTTGTATCCGCAAGACCGAGAAACAACGACGCCGACAATGCGCCAAGGATCGATCCCGCGCCGCCCACCGACACCACGACCAAAAACGTCACCATGTAGCGCAGCGCATAAAACGGTTCGATCGGCAGCATCTCCGCGCCCAGCACACCGCCGAATGCCGCCAGACCAACAGCCAGAGCAAACGTCGCCGAATAAATCCACTGCGTCCGAATGCCGAGCGATTCCGCCATGTCGCCGTTATCGACAGCCGCGCGCATCCGCACGCCGAACTCCGTTTTGTCGATCAGCAGCCACAACGCCAGCGCCGTGACGAGCCCGCACGCGATCACCAGCAGCCGGTGCGTCGCGATCATGCGGAAGCCGAGATCGAACGGACCACTCAGCACTGCCGGCAGCGGGATCGGCTTCGATGTCGGCCCGAGAATGAAATTCGCCAGACCGATAATGACGAAAGTGATGCCGATGGTGAGCAACAATTGAGTCAGCGCATCGGAGTGCCGATAGATGCGCCGGTACAACAGAACTTCGAACGGGATCGAGATAATGATCGTCCCCACCACCGCCAGCACAATGGCCAGCGGATAGCTGACGCCGAGCGTCTTCAGCGCGTAGGACGCGAGATACCCGCCGATCATCGCGAACGCGCCATGAGCAAGATTCACCACGCGCATCAGTCCCATCATGATCGACAGGCCGATGGAAATCGTGAACAGCACCATCCCGTAGGCAATAGCGTCCAGCAGAATGCTCAGCGCGGTCAGCATCAGTGAACCTCTGCCTGCATTGTCATGGCTTGTCCCGCCGACAGCCTATCATGACGCACAACACCACGCAGCACCGTCATCAGGACGCCGGTCGCGCCAAGATCGGTCGCCGTGGCGAACGGGTCGCGGTCGATGGCGATGAAATCCGCCGCCATTCCTGGCGCGAGCGTGCCACGCCACTCTTCCTGCTTCATCGCGAATGCGCCGCCATGGATGTAGCTGCCGATGGCCTGACGGCGAGTCAACGCTTCGTCCGCACCGATCGGCGGTCCCAACGATGCGCCGCGATCCACCGCGTTCGCCATCCCGATCCACGGCGAGACGTGCCCGGTCGGCGCATCGGAGCTTCCGACATAGGTTACACCCGCGTCGATCACGGAGCGCGCCGGATATTTGCTGTGGGCATTCGGCCCAAACGCTTCGAGGATCGAGCGTCGCATTCGCAGCAGGAAGCTCGGCTGCGTCACGATCAATGCTTCGAGCGCCTTCATGCGCGCGAGTCCTCTATCCGGCGGACAGAAATAGTGCTCGATGCGATGACGCAGCTTTTGTCCCGGCAGCGCCTTTTCGGCTTTCTCAAATGCCGAGATAATCAGCGCCGAGGCGCGATCACCGACGCAATGGGTCGCCGTCTGCCAGCCACCAAGATGCGACTCAACAATGACCCGTTCGAGATCCGCCTCGTCGCGCATGAAGAAGCCGCACGAGTTGGTATCGGCAAACGGCTTGCTCACGGCGGCTGTGCGTGCGCCGACAATGCCGTCCGCGAAAAACTTCAACGTCATCGCCTGCCAGTCAGGATCGCGGCGAGGCATGAAGCCGCGCACGGCCGCATCTTTCGGATCGAGCTGATACATGAACCCGAGGCGGATCGGCGAAAACTCCGAATCCAGGCGCAGCAAATTCCACACCGCAAATTCATCGTCGAAGCCGCTGGTGAAACCGACCGCGGCCTCGACCGCGGCGGTCAGGCCCATGCGGATGCTGTCTTCGATTGTGTCGCGCAATGAAACAACCATCGCAGCCGGTTCAACCGGCGGGATGGCACGGAACACATTTTCAGCAGCAGTTTCCTTGGCGCTGCCATCCAGCCGCCCGCGCGCGTCGCGCCCAAACAACCCGCTCGGCGGATCGGAGACGCCCTCATCGATCTGCAACCATTGCAACGCCGCGCTGTTGAGGATTGCAGTATGCCCGCAAAACCGGCGGACGATAACCGGATGATCGGGAACCGCAGCGTCGATTTCATCGCGCGTCAGATAGCGGTGCTCGGCAAGATTGTTCTCGTCGAAACCGACCGCCCTCACCCACTGCGCAAACGGTGCTGCCCCCGCCGCCTCCGACAGACGATGGAGAATATCCGTAATGGTGCGGATGCCCGGCCCGTTAAGCTGAATCTGCTGCCGTTCGTTGGCGATGGCGAACAGATGAACATGCGCATCCGTCAGACCGGGGATAATCGTCGCGCCTTGCATGTCGATGGTGCAGGCGGCTTCAGGCACATCTGTATTGTCGCCAACCCAATCGATGACACCCTTTCGGGTCACAAGCGAACTGGCAGGACGAATATCATCGGCGGATCGATAGATCCGCGCATTGATAAATCGCAGGGAGTCCGGGCTGTGCCGCATGGCTCGGGTCTGTCCGTCCGGTCCTAAAGGATTGGCGCGAGAAGATCTCGCGCCAATCCTTGCTTGAACGATAGATCGCTTATTTCTTGACCAGCGCCCAGTCGGGCTGGGCTTCGAACGTCTGCAGCTCCTTGTTGATGAGCTTGCCGTTCACCTTGGCGACTTCGCGCAGATAGATGTTCTGCGTAATGTGGCGCGTCACCGGATCGATGGACACCGGGCCGCGCGGGCTGACCCACTTCATGCCCTTGACCGCCGCGATCGCCTTCTCAGGATCGCGCTGGCCCTTGGTGGCCTCGATCATTTTGTAGATCACACGCGCGCCGTCGTAGGCCGCCACGGAGGTCATGGTCACGTCGTCGAGCTTCATGCCGACCTTTGCCAGCGTTGCGAGAAACGCCTTGTTCTCCGGCGAATCGTGCGACACCGCGTAATGATAGGTCGACAGCAAGCCGAGGCTGGTGTCGCCGAGGCTCGGCAGATCGGGCTCGGTCAGCACGTCACCCAGCGAGATCAGCTTGATGCCGCCCGCTTTCAGGCCGTTGTCGATATAACCCTTCATGAAGCCCAGCGTCGGCGGACCGGCTGGAAGGAAGGTGAAGATCGTGTCGGCGCCGGAGCTCTTGATGCGCTGCATGATCGGGCTGAAGTCGGTGGTGTTGAGCGGCATACGGATCGCCTCGACGACCTCACCGCCTTCGTCCGTGAACGTCTTCTTGAACGCAGCTTCAGCATCGATGCCGGGACCGTAATCGCTGACGGCGATGGCGACCTTCTTGGCGCCCTTGGCCTTCGCCACCTTGGCGGCGGGAACGGTGTTCTGCCACATCGTGAATGAGGTGCGGACGATGTACGGGCTCTTCTCCACGATGGACGATGTCGCCGCATTCATGACGATCATCGGGGTCTTGGCTTCCTCAAGCAGAGGTGCGACCGCCATGGCGTCCGGCGTGAAATAAAGACCGGCGATGTATTGCACCTTGTCCTTGACCAGCAGCTCCTGCGCGAGCGCCTTGGACTTCGCGGGGTTCGGCGACTCCTCATCGCGGTAGATGAATTCGACATCGTGACCTGCGACCTTGGAGCCGTGCTCCGCCACCCAGGCGTCGATACCCGCCTTGAAATTCTTGCCGAACAGCGCATACGGCCCCGACATCGTGCCGATAACGCCGACCTTGATGGTGTCGGCATGGGCCACCCCGGACATCAGTCCGGCGACTGCCAGAGCGCACGTGTATTTCAATGCCTTTTTCATGTGTGTTCCCCTGCTCCTGTTTATTGTTTTGGTTTCTGTCAAACCTGTTCGACGAATCGCATCAAAACATCTCGAAATATTCGCGCTGCTCCCATTCGGTGACTTCGGCCTGAAAGCGCTCGATCTCGGCGTTCTTGATGTGAACGTAGTAATCTACCAGTTCGGCGCCCATTGCGGTCCTGAAGAATGGATCGTCGTTCAACGCAAAAACAGCTTCGCGCAGCGACTTTGGCAGCAGACTGGCCTTGGTCTCGTAAGGTGTATCAGCGGAGGGTCCGGGGTCAATGGAGCGGTCGACGCCGTCCAGCCCCGACAGGATTTGCGACGCCATATACAGATATGGATTGGCCGCCGGCTCGCCGACCCGGTTCTCAAACCGCGTGGCCGGATCTTTCGGCCCGCCCAGAACGCGGATCATGACGCCCCGGTTATCCCGGCCCCAGATCGCGCGATCCGGCGCCAGCGAATAGGACCGGTAGCGCTTGTAGCCGTTAATCGTGGGCGTCGTGAACACCGTCGCGGCGCGGGCGTGCGCGAGCAATCCGCCGAGATAGCCCTTGCCGAAGGCCGAGAGAAATTCCCGGTCAGTATCGGACATGAAGGCATTGCGGCCATCGGCACGGGATACCAGCGACTGATGCAGGTGCCATCCCGACGACACGACGTTCGGAATACGCGGACGGCACATGAACGTGGCGTGATAGCCGTGGCGATGACAGATCTGCTTCACCGCGCTGCGGAACAGAACCATCGTATCGGCAGGATCGAGTCCGACCGTCGGGGCGAAAGTAAACTCACATTGGCTCGGACCGAACTCGACTTCGATCGATCGCAACGGCAGGCCGAGTGCGACAACATCGCGCCGGATCAATTCAAGCACCGGCTCCATCTGGTCGTAGCGCTGCTCGGTCAGATATTGATAGCCATGAGACAGCAAGCTGACCTCCGGCGGCGTTCCGGGCTGGCCCGCATCGCCGGGCTGCATCTTCGGGTCATTGACCTTGAAGACGTGAAACTCGACCTCAAGTCCCGCGACGAAATCGTAGCCGCGCGCAGACAGCTTATTCAGCACCGATTTATAAAGACCCCGCGTCGCAAACGGCACCGGGCGACCATCGGCAAAGTGAACGTCGCAGAGAATCCACCCCGTGGTGGGCGCCCAGGGCAGCACCCGGAATGTGGTGGGATCGGGAATCATCAGAACGTCGGCAGCGCCCTGCATTTCGGTCATTCCGAAACCGCCGCCAGCCGTGAACACCGGAAACACCGTGCGATGCGACGTATCTTTCGCCAGCATCGTGGTCGTGATGGTGCAGCCGTTTTCCAGGATACGCAGCGCTTCACCGGCGACCAGTGTCTTGCCGCGCAGAATCCCGTGCTGATCGGGAAACGACAGGCGAATGGTATCCAGCCCTTTTTCCTCGACAACGCGCCGAAGCCGGACAGCCGCCTCGTTCTGCTCTTCGGACCAAAGACGATGCCGCGCGACAAAACTCAACGAACTTGCTTTCCCTGACATGGACCTGACCGGACCTTACTCGGCTGCGGTGAGATGCGGCACCTTCGCGGCTATCTCGGTTGGAATCGGTGCAGCCCACGGCGCACCGCGCCGCCGCTTCACATCGACTTCCATCCAGTAGATTTCCCAGCCGCGCGTCGGGCCAATGCCGTCCATCGTCGCCGGCCCCTGAATGCTGCGTGCATGTGCTTCATCGAGGAACAATAATGGCTTGATACCGCCGACCGCCTTTTCGATTTCCTGACGCAGCAGCCGTCGGTACTGCACAATTCCCTTGTCGGACTGCCCAAGATGTTCGCGCGTGCGGTTCTGGATCGCCCCCATCGACTCCACGGCCCACTGATCGTGCACGTTGATGTCCAATCCCATGCCGGTATAGGTCTCGGTGGCCTGCTCGTGCGGATCGAAACCGTAATCGTTGGTCTTGTTGCGGCGCGACTTGTAGTCCGGCAGTTCGTACAATTCGAGCCGCTGCTCACGCATCTTTTTCTTGTCCACCGGCTTAGTGTAGCTGGTAAAGATCGCATACCAGTAACAATGCGTGTCATCGACCGGCACATGCCACTGCGTGATGGTCATTTCCTGACTCATCGGAATGACGAAGCCGTGCGGAAACAATTGATTGGTGACGCGCACATGGGTGCGCTCGTCGTCGATCTGGCGCAGCGCCACCAGACGCAGGCCGTATTCCGTCTTCTCGACGTTGATGATGGGTTGGTCGTATTCACGCAGGATCTTGGTCATCGGCAGATCGCTGCCGGCTGACGCGCCGCGGAATTGCTTGCCGTAAGATTTCTCCAGATCTTCGTCTTCGAAGAAGCGATGCAGGAACGAGGCGTGCGCCGGATCGATGCCAACTTCCATTGCCTGAAGCCAGTTGCATTCGATCAGACCCTTGAACGCGAAAGTGTAGGCATCGGGCGCGACGAAGCAATCGATCTCGGGAAACGCGGGCGGCTCTCCCTCGCCCAGATACGCCCACAGAATGCCGCCCTTCTCCACAACGGGATAAGCGCGCTGCTTGATGTTCTTGCACAGCGCCGAGCCGGCCGGCTCGGCCGGCGTCTCAAGACAGTTGCCCTGAACATCGAACAGCCAACCGTGGAAGGCGCAGCGCAAGCCGCCGTGCTCAAGCCGCCCGAAGGCGAGGTCCGCGCCACGATGCGGGCAGTCGCGATCCATCAGCCCGTAACGGCCCTGCTCGTCGCGAAACAGCACGAAGTTTTCGCCGAGCAGTTTCACCGCCCTGATGGGACGCGGGCCTTCGAGTTCATCGACCAGCGCCGCAGGCTGCCAGTACATCCGCATCAGCTTGCCGGCAGGGTCAGCCGCGCCCGTGCGCGTGATCAGATCGTTCTGCTCTTGGCTCATCATGGCTGTTTCGTCCTTCCAGTCCCGACTGGGTTATTGGCTCGCCGAAATGCTTCGACGATTGAAAACCTTTCCACCGCAACAGGCGAGGCCCGGCCGAAGCAAAAACGCCGCATGCCGCAACTTCCTCTGCGCGGCGGCAGCAGGCTTCTCTGCACCTGTTTCATCGCACCTTGCCAGAAAATGTTCGATGAACGAACAAATGTACGATATAGATTAGACTGACTCCAAACCCGGAATCCCGCAAGCGCAATTTACAAGCCATAAGCGCCTAATATTGCTGCAACGCGAAACTGACCGGGAAGTCGATAGAAGCGGGCTGAGGCAACTCGGATTGAATTGTTCGATCTACGCCCATATGTTCGATAAAAAATTGAATGCTCACATACTGCAATGAGTGCAAGCAATGCCGCGGATACTATCCCGCGCCGTCCTCAAGCCGGAGACAGAGTTATGAGCGGCCTCGTCGTCGTCGGCGCGTCGTATGCCGGAATTCAGGCAGCCCTGTCGGCGCGTGACTCCGGATATGCAGAGCGCATCACAGTCATCGCCGACGACCATCTGCTGCCCTACCAGCGCCCTCCTCTGTCCAAGGGCTTCCTGCTCGACGAGGTCACGCAGGACAATCTGGTGCTGCGCGACAACGCATTTTTCAAGCTGAAGCAGATCGATCTCATTCTCGAAACACGCGTGTACGCAATCGACCGGCATGCACGGCAGGTTGCGTTCAACGGCAATAGCAAGCTCGATTTCGACAAGCTGTTCATCGGCACCGGATCGCATGCGCGGCGCCTGACCGTTCCCGGCTCGGAGCTTGATGGCGTCTGCTATCTGCGCTCGATCCGCGACGCGGTCGATCTCAAGGAGCGACTGCGGAACGCCGCTGAAATCGTTGTCATCGGCGGCGGCTTTATCGGCCTTGAGGTCGCGGCGTCCGCAAGCAAGCTTGGAAAGAAAGCCACCGTCATCGAAAGCGCGCCACGGCTGCTCGAACGCGCGGTCTCGCCGCTGGTTTCGCAATTCCTGCTCGATCTGCACAAAAAACACGGCGTCGATGTGCGGCTTAATGAATCGATAGCGACCATCGGCGAACAGAACGGCCGTGCGGCATTTGTAACCACGACGGGCGGGGCGCGCCTGCGAGCGGATCTCGTGCTGGTCGGCATCGGCGGGGTACCGAACGATCAACTGGCGCGCGACGCACAACTGAACTGCACCAACGGAATCGTGGTGGACGCACACGGCATGACCGACGATCCCGGCATTTATGCCGCCGGCGACTGCGCCAATCACTACAACGCCTATGCCGAAGGCTGGATGCGTCTGGAATCGGTGCAGAACGCGCAGGACCAGGCCAAGGCAGCGGGATTGGCCATCGCCGGAAAGACCGGGCCTTACGACAGCGTGCCGCGCTTCTGGTCCGATCAGTACGACGCAAAACTGCAAACCGTCGGGATTTCCCGCAACTTCGACAGGCAAGCTGTGCGCGGATCGCTGGAAAACGGACAGTTTTCGGTCTTCTACTACAAGCAGGACAGACTCTGCGCGGTCGACAGCATCAACCGGGCCGGCGATCAGATGGCCGCCCGGCGGCTGATCGGCAGCGGCATTTCGCCGTCTCCGGAGCAGGCCGCCGATCTCTCCTTCGATTTCAAATCGCTTTTGATAACGGCCAATGCGACGGGTGCATAATCCAGCAAATTATGATCACGTTGGCTGAATCGAGACGCCAACCGGAAAGAACGGTTTAGCCAACATGCCCCGCGTGAAGCGCACAGCAGAGGAAGAAGAAGCCCGGCGCGGCGGAGGCGAGTTCATCGAGAGCCTCGACCGCGGCCTGCGCGTGCTGCAATCGTTCGGCACCGAACACCGGCCGATGA
>CALRLJ020000032.1:0-16350 GCA_943368635.1 Sediminibacterium ginsengisoli
GTTCCGAAAGATGCAGCGCCTCGCCGTGAACCGGGATCAGCAGTTGCGGACGCACCCATGAGATCATGTCGCGCAATTCGTCGCGCCGGGGATGGCCCGAGACGTGGACCATGTGGGTGCGGTCCGTGATGATCTCGATGCCCTGCGTGACGAGGCCGTTAATGATCGCGCCGACCGCCTTCTCGTTGCCGGGAATAGTTCGCGACGAGAAGATCACGGTGTCGCCCTTGTTCAGCGTCACCTGCGGATGATCGTCATTGGCGATGCGCGCCAGCGCTGCGCGCGGTTCGCCCTGGCTGCCGGTGCAAAGCGCCAGCACCTTGTCCGGTGGAAAGCTGCCGTAATAGTCGGCGCTGCGAAAATTCTGCACGCCGTCGAGATAGCCGGTCTCGCGCGCCACCTGCACCACCCGCTCCATCGCGCGGCCCACGACGACGACTTCGCGATCGGCCGCCTTCGCAGCGTCGGCAACAGCTCGCAGCCGCGCCACGTTGGACGCGAATGTCGTGACCGCGACGCGGCCCTTGGCGGCCTTCACCAGTTCGGTGATGTTCTTCGCTACTTCCTGCTCGGAGGGTGAGCGGCCTTCGCGCACCGCATTGGTCGAATCGCCGACCAGCGCCAGCACGCCGCTATCGCCCAGCTCGCGCAGCCGCTTCTCGTCGGTCGGCTTGCCGATGATCGGCGTCGGATCGATCTTCCAGTCGCCGGTATGCAACACTGTTCCGACCGGCGTCTTGATCGCAAGCGCGTGCGATTCAGGAATCGAATGCGCGACAGGGACGAATTCCACGCTGAACGGCCCGATGTCCACAGTGCCGCCCGATGGCACCACGGTGACCGGAATCTTCGGCGGATTGCGTTCACTGGCGCATTTGGCCTCGAACAACGCCGCACTGAACTGCGTTGCGTAGATCGGGCACTTCAGCTGCGGCCACAGATCAATGATCGCGCCGAAATGATCCTCGTGCGCATGGGTGAGAACCAGCCCGACGAGGTTCTTGCGCTCCTTCACCAGAAAGCGGATGTCCGGCATGATGACGTCGATACCAGGCAGATGCTCTTCATTACCGAACGAGACGCCGAGATCGATCGCCAGCCAGCTTCGCTGATGCCGGTTGCCGAGGCCGTAGATCGACAGGTTCATGCCGATCTCGCCGACACCACCCAGCGGGGCAAACGTGAGTTCATCGGGTCGCGACATCAGGTAGCTCCAGACGATTTGGCCGATCCAAAATGAACGTCGCCGGCGGCGATGGCAGTGCGTTTGCCGTCGCGGCCAGCGATAATCAGGCAGCCGGTCTCATCGATGGTTTCAAAAATTCCTTCGACGACCGTTCCGGTCGACTGGATCGAGACTGTCTCGCCGAGACCTGCCGCGCGCTCCAGCCACAACCGGCGTATATCGGCGAAGCCTCTGCCGTTATCCCAGACGCCGCGAAACTCGGCCCACGAATCCGACAGCGCCGTGAACAGGTCGCCTGCGCTTGCCGTCATCCCCAGCGCGGCCAGCGATGTCGCCGGATAAGGCGTGCCTTCGGGCGCGGACACCACGTTCGTTCCCATTCCGACGGCCACGGCCAGATGTCCGCCGATGGTTTCCGCTTCAAGCAGGATGCCGGACAGCTTCTGGCCATCTGCCAGAACGTCGTTCGGCCATTTCAAAAGGAACTTGCTGTTGGCGAATCCGCCGGATCGCATCCGATGTTCCACGCTGACTGTCTGTAGAGCCGCTTCAAGGGCGAGACCGGCGGCAAATCCCAATGTCGCCGCGACGGCTGGCTGCACGTCAACCGTCTCGAGGATCGTGGCTGCGAGATTACCACGCGGAGATACCCATGCGCGCTGACGGCGGCCGCGTCCAGCGGTTTGCTGATCCGTCACCAGCCACAGTAGGCCGCGTTCGCCTGCCCGCGCCCGCTCAAGCGCTTCGGCATTGGTGGAACCGATACTGTCGAACGCTTCAACGCGATAGTTCTGGGCTCTGGCCCGTGGACCGAGCGCGAACGCCATTAAAACAGCGACTTCGCAGCAGTCGTGGCGGCATTCACCAGCGGCGCGGGATAAACGAAGAACAGCAGGTTGAACAGACCGGCGACTGCCAGCACCACCCGCAGCTCAACGCGCATCGGCTCCATCGCTTCCTTCGGCTCGTCGAAATACATCACCTTGACGATGGTGAGATAATAGAACGCGCCCACCACGCTGGTTACGACGCCGATTACCGCGAGCGTGAACAGGCCTGCCTTGATCGCTGCGAGAAACACATAGAACTTCGCAAAGAACCCGGCGAGCGGCGGAATACCCGCCAGCGAGAACAGGAACATAGCGAAGAAGAACGCCAACATCGGATTGGTCCGGGACAAGCCGGAGAAATCGCTGATCGTCTCGACCGCCTGACCGTTGCGCTTCATCGCAAGGATGATGGCGAAGGTGCCAAGCGTCATGGCGACATAAATCGCGATATAGACCAGCACGCCCTGCGCACCCTGCTCGGTTCCAGCAGCAAGACCGACCAGCGCAAAGCCCATGTGGCCGATGGACGAATACGCCATCAGGCGCTTGATGTTTTTCTGGCCGATGGCCGCGAACGATCCCAGCGCCATCGAGGCGATGGAGACGAACACCACGATCTGTTGCCATTGCGGCACGATGCCGGGGAAAGCAGTAAGCGCCACGCGCGTAAATACAGCGATTGCTGCCACCTTCGGTGCCGACGCAAAGAACGCGGTTACAGGCGTTGGCGCGCCTTCGTAAACATCAGGGGTCCACATGTGGAACGGTACGGCGGAAACCTTGAAGCAGAGGCCCGCGAGCAGGAACACCAATCCGAACAACAGACCGATGTTACCGCTCTTCGCCTCGGCGGCAATGCCGGCGAAGCTGACAGTTCCCGTGAAGCCATAGACCAGCGACGCGCCGTAAAGCAGCATACCGGACGACAGCGCACCGAGGACGAAATACTTCAGGCCTGCTTCCGTCGACTTGGTATCGTCGCGATGGCTGGCGGCCACGACATAGAGCGCGAGGCTCATCAGTTCGAGGCCGAGATAGAGCATGATCAGATCGCCGGCCGAGATCAGCACCATCATACCGACGGTCGAGAGCATCACCAGGATCGCGTACTCGAAAATCTTTGCCTGTTCGGCCAGATACGCGCGCGACAGGATTAGCGTCACGCCGGAGCCGAGCAGCGCTAGGATTTTCAGGAAGCGCGCATAGTCATCGACGATGAAGCTGCCGCCGAAGGTCGTGAGCTTGCCCGCAGGCAGCCACAGTTCCAGCGCGCCGGTAATGACGAGAAGAACAACCGCAAGTCCAGTCACCAGCGATGTCGTCTGCGGGCCGCGGAATGCGCCCAGCATCAACAGCGCCATGGCACCGGCCGCTAGCACCAGTTCCGGCAGAACCGGGAGCAGCGAATATCCTGCGAAAGTCATAAGCCGATCCCGTTGTTATTGAACCAGCGCCGCCGCTTTCACGGCGGTGATGGCAGTGTTGTAATTATTGACAAGCTGTTGCACCGACGCCGCCGACATATCGAGCACCGGCTTCGGATAAACGCCGAACAGAATGGTGAGGATCACCAGCGGAGCGAGGATGATCCCTTCCCGCAGCGTCAGATCCTTGATGCCGGCAAGCGATGGCTTATCGAACACGCCGAACACAACTTTTCGGTAGAGCCACAGCGCATAGGCCGCCGACAGAATGACGCCGAGCGTCGCAACCGTCGCGGTCGGAATGCTGACCTTGAAGGTGCCAAGCAGCGTGAGGAATTCGCCGACAAAGCCCGACGTGCCCGGCAACCCGACATTGGCCATGGTGAACACCATGAACACGAGGGCATAAAGCGGCATGCGGTTCACGAGGCCGCCGTAAGCGGCGATCTCGCGGGTATGCAGCCGGTCGTAGACCACGCCAACGCAAAGGAACAGCGCGCCCGACACGATGCCGTGCGAGATCATCTGGAATACGCCGCCGGCGACGCCCTGCGTCGTGCCGGCGAAGATACCCATGGTCACGAAGCCCATATGTGCCACGGACGAGTAAGCAATCAGCTTCTTGATGTCTTCCTGCATCAGCGCGACCAGCGACGTATAGACAATCGCAATCGCAGACATCGAGAAGATCAGCGGCGCGAAGTCATGCGACGCCAGCGGGAACATCGGCAGCGAGAAGCGCAGGAAACCGTAGCCGCCCATTTTCAGCAGGATCGCGGCCAGCACGACCGAGCCTGCGGTCGGCGCTTCGACGTGCGCGTCCGGCAGCCAGGTATGAACCGGCCACATCGGCATCTTCACCGCGAACGAGGCGAAGAACGCCAGCCACGCCCATGTCTGCAGGCTGCGCGGCACGGCCGTGTTCATCAGCGTCGGGATATCGGTGGTCCCGGCGTTGAGATACAGCGCCATGATGGCGAGCAGCATCAGCACCGATCCGAGCAGCGTGTAGAGGAAGAACTTGAAGCTGGCATAGACCCGGCGCGGGCCGCCCCAGACACCGATGATCAGGAACATCGGAATCAGGCCGCCTTCGAAGAACAGGTAGAACAGCACGAGGTCGAGCGCCGAGAATGTGCCGATCATCAGCGTTTCAAGAAACAGAAACGCCATCATGTATTCGCGCACGCGCAGCGTAACTGATTTCCAGCTTGCCAGAATGCAGAACGGCATCAGCGCCGTGGTCAGGATCACAAACGGCAGCGAGATGCCGTCGACGCCCATGTGATAGGTGATGGAGTTGGCGAGCCAGGGCGCCTTCTCGACGAACTGGAAGCCCGCCTGCGATGCATCGAACCGCATCACCAGAATGAGCGACACCGCGAATGTGATGACGGTGGTCCACAGCGCGATCCAGCGCGCATTGCCGCGCGCCGCCTCGTCATCGCCGCGGCTGAGATAAATCAGGATCGCGCCGACAACCGGCAGGAAGGTGACAACGGAAAGGATGGGCCAGGTTGTCATTATTGGCCCCCGAGACCGAATATGAACCACGTGATGAGACCGGCAGCACCGATCAGCATCGCGAAGGCGTAGTGGTAAAGATAACCCGTCTGCAGGCGAACGACGTTACGTGTCACGTCAAGCACGCGGGCCGACACACCGTCAGGCCCGAAGCCGTCAATGACGAAGCCGTCGCCCTTCTTCCAAAGGAACCGGCCAAGCCACTTCGTCGGACGCACGAAGATGAAATCGTACAACTCGTCGAAGTACCACTTGTTGAGGAAAAAATTATACAGCAGCGGTTGCTGGTTCGCGAGTTCGACTGGCAGATACGGCTTGCGGATATAGAACAGCCACGACACCAGGAAACCAACCACCATCATCACTGTTGGCAGGAACGCGATCATCGCCGGGATGTGGTGCATCTCTTCGAGGATCTTCGGATTGTTCTTCAGGGATTCGCGGAAGAACTCCTCGACACCGTGGCCTGCAAAAAATTCCTTGAACGGGAAGCCCGCCAGGATGGATCCGGCAGCGAGCACGCCGAGCGGGATCAGCATCGTATAGGGGCTTTCGTGCGCGGCCTCGTAGTGCCTCTGATCGTGCGGTTCGCCATGGAACGTCTTGAAAATCAAACGCCATGAATAGAACGAGGTCAGACCTGCGGCGATCACGGTGCAGAGAAATCCGTAAAGCGCAAAGGGGTTATGCGCGACGAAGGCGGATTCGATGATCGCGTCCTTGGAGAAGTAGCCCGCCGTCAGCGGAAACCCCGTCAGCGCCAGCGTGCCGATCACCATCGTGATGTAGGTGAACGGGATCTTGTTCTTCAGGCCGCCCATCGCGCGGATGTCCTGCTCGTGATGCATCGCGTGAATCACGGAGCCGGCGCCTAGGAACAGCAGCGCCTTGAAGAAAGCGTGCGTGAACAGGTGAAACATACCAACCGAGTAAGCCCCTGCTCCCATCGCGACAAACATGTAGCCGAGCTGCGAACAGGTCGAGTAAGCGATGATGCGCTTGATGTCGTTCTGAACCAGTCCGATGGTCGCGGCGAAGAACGCGGTGGTCGCGCCGATCAGCATCACGAAGGCCTGCGCATTCGGTGCCAGCTCGAACAGCGGCGACAGACGCGCCACCATGAATACGCCGGCGGTGACCATGGTCGCCGCGTGAATCAGCGCGGAAACCGGCGTCGGGCCTTCCATCGCGTCCGGCAACCATGTGTGCAGCAGAAATTGCGCGGACTTGCCCATCGCGCCCATGAACAGCAGCAGGCAGGTCAGGGTCAGCGCATCGACGTTCCAGTGGAAGAAGTGAATCGTCTTGCCGGTCAGGCCCGGAGCCGCCGCGAAGATGGTGTCGAAGTCGGTCGATCCCACCAGCATGAAGATCGCGAAGATGCCGAGCGCAAAGCCGAAATCGCCGACACGGTTGACCACGAAGGCCTTGATGGCGGCAGCGTTTGCCGTGGGTTTCTGGAACCAGAACCCGATCAGCAGGTAGCTTGCGAGGCCGACGCCTTCCCAGCCGAAGAACAACTGCACAAGGTTGTCCGCCGTCACCAGCATCAGCATCGCGAAGGTGAACAGCGACAGGTACGCCATGAACCGAGGGCGGTTCGGATCTTCGTGCATGTAGCCGATCGAATACAGATGCACGAGCGACGATACCGAGGTGACCACCACCAGCATGACGGCTGTCAGCGTATCGACGCGCAGCGCCCAGTTAACGACGAGGTCGCCGGAGGCAATCCAGGTGAACAGTTGAACGCGCGCATCATGATGCAGAAAACCGACATCAACCAGCGTCATCCACGACAGAGCAGCGGCAGTCAAAAGCAGTACGGTCGTCACAACTTCGGCGGCGCGCGAACCGGCTGCCGGCGGCTCGACCGGGCCATGATCGTCGTGGCCGTGGTCGTCATGTCCATGATCGTCGTGCGCCGCGTGCGCATGAACCGCGCCATGCGCGTGATCGTCATGCCCAGAACCGTGCCCATGCCCATGGGCGTGATCCATCTGGTCACCGCTCGGATTGCGAGCGTGCGCGCCAAAAAGCGCTACTGCGCCCGCAATGAGCGCGCCGATCAGCGGCAGGAAAACGATGGCCTGAATCATGACGCTATTCTCTTAAGACGCATGATCTGGTCCGAAAACCGGTGTCCACTTTTCGGGATCATGCGCTAACCCTTCATCAGATTGATGTCCTCGACAGCAATCGACCCCCGATTGCGGAAGAACACCACCAGCACGGCAAGACCGATCGCGGCCTCAGCTGCCGCGACCGTCAACACAAGCAATGCGAACACCTGCCCGACGATGTCGCCGAGGAACGCTGAGAACGCCACGAGATTGATATTCACGGCAAGCAGGATGAGTTCGATCGACATCAGAATAACGATGACGTTCTTCCGGTTGAGGAAGATGCCGAGAATGCCGAGTGTGAACAGGATCGCCGCGACGGCGAGGTAATGACCGAGACCGATCGTCATTTCACCCACTCCCCGGAATCCGCGTCCTGCAGGCCCTGCCCGACAGTAACCTTGCGCACGTCCATTGCAGCCGTCTTGGTGCGAGCGTTCTGCACGTTGATGTCCTGCCGCTTGACGCTCGGCTTGTGCCGCAGCGTCAGCACGATGGCGCCGATCATCGCGACCAGCAGCACCAGCCCGGACAACTGGAAGTAAGGCAGATATTTTGTGTACAGCACGAGGCCGAGTGCCTCGGTGTTGCTGACGCCACCCGGAATCGGCGACGTGATCGCTTTCGCGATGTTCGGGTTCAAGACCCATCCGCCAGCCACCAGCAGCAGCTCGGCGAGGAACACCGCACCGATCAGCAGGCCGAACGGAAGATAATCAAGGAAGCCCTGGCGCAGTTCGGCGAAGTCCACATCGAGCATCATGATGACGAACAGGAACAACACCGCGACCGCGCCGACATAGACCACGATGAGGATCATCGCGAGGAATTCCGCGCCGAGCAGCATGAACAGCCCGGCCGCGTTCACGAACGCCAGGATCAGGAACAACACCGAATGCACAGGGTTGCGCGAGGTCACAACCATGACCGCGGACGCCACGCAGACGCCGGCAAACAAATAAAAGAAGAGCACGGGACCGATCATACCCTCACCTCACCGGTACGGCGCGTCGAGTTCGATGCTTTTCGCAATCTCACGCTCCCAGCGGTCACCGTTGGCGAGCAACCTCGCCTTGTCATAATAAAGTTCTTCGCGCGTTTCCGTCGCGAATTCGAAATTCGGTCCTTCGACGATGGCGTCGACCGGACATGCTTCCTGGCACAGCCCGCAATAGATGCATTTCACCATGTCGATGTCGTAGCGCACGGTGCGGCGGGTGCCGTCGTTGCGGCGCGGTCCGGCCTCGATGGTGATGGCTTGCGCCGGGCAGATCGCCTCGCACAGCTTACAGGCGATGCAGCGTTCTTCGCCGTTCGGATAACGGCGCAGCGCGTGCTCGCCACGGAAGCGCGGCGAGATCGGTCCCTTCTCAAAGGGGTAGTTCAGAGTTGGCTTCGGCTTGAAGAAATATCGCATGGCGAGAACGAACGCCGAGACGAACTCTTTCAGCAGAAGCTGATTGGCTGTGCTTGCTATGCCCATGACGACGACCTCATTTCGGAGCAAGCCCCCCGAATTGCAAAACAGCGGCGACGATGACGACCATCGCCAGCGACAACGGCAGAAACACCTTCCAGCCCAGCCGCATCAGCTGGTCGTAGCGGTAGCGCGGCACAATCGCCTTCGCCATCGCGAACAGGAAGAACATGAAGAACACCTTGAGCACGAACCAGATGATGCCCGGCACCCAGGTGAACGGCGCGAACGGCAGCGGCGACAGCCAGCCGCCGAGGAACAGGATCGTTGCCAGCGCGCACATGGTGGTGATGGCGACATACTCGCCGAGCATGAACAGCAGATACGGTGTCGAGCCGTATTCGGTCATGAAGCCGGCAACGAGTTCGGATTCCGCCTCGACCAGATCGAACGGCGGCCGATTGGTTTCCGCCAGCGCCGACACATAGAAAATCACGAACATCGGGAACAGCGGCAACCAGTACCAGCCGAGAATGCCGAGCTTGGTGTCCTGCGCCGCGACCACTGCTGTCAGGTTCAGTGAACCGACGCACAGCAACACCGTGATGATGACGAAGCCGATGGAGACTTCATACGACACCATCTGCGCCGCCGAGCGAAGGGCCGCGAGGAACGGATACTTCGAGTTCGACGACCAGCCGGCCATGATGATGCCGTAGATCGACAGCGACGAGATCGCAAAGATATAGAGAATACCGACATTGATGTCGGCGATTACCCAGTTGAGATTGACCGGGATCACCGCCCACGCCGCCAGCGCCAGCACGCACGTGACCAGCGGCGCGAGCAGAAACACAGCCTTGTTCGCGCCGTCCGGAATCGTCGGCTCTTTCAGCACGAATTTCAGCAAGTCCGCGAAGGATTGCAGCAGGCCCCACGGCCCGACCACATTGGGACCGCGACGGATCTGCACCGCCGCCCAGATCTTGCGGTCAGCCAGCAGGATGTAGGCAATCGCGATCAGCAGCACGACCAGCAGCAGCACGCTCTGCGCGATCATGATAATCAGCGGCCACAGCGTGCCCGTCCACAACTCGCTTGCGAAGAATTCGGTCATCGGATCACGCTCACTCCGCCGCCGTCAGCATTTGCCCGGAGGCGAGTTTCGAACATTCGGCCATCACCGCGGATGCCCGCGCGATGGGATTGGTCAGGTAGAAATCTTCCACCGCGCTCTTGAATGCGCCCTTCTCGACCGAACCACCACGTGCCGCAAGCGCCGTCACGCCTGCTGCATCGCCTGGCTCGATCTGGTCGATCCGCATCAGGTGCGGCACGGCCTTGAAAATCGCCTGACGCAATGCGCCGAGCGAATCATAAGAAAGCTTCTTGCCCACCGCTTCCGACAGCGCGCGGATGATCGCCCAATCCTCGCGGGCGTCGCCCGGCGGGAATGCTGCGCGGTTGGCCATCTGTGCGCGGCCTTCGGTGTTGACGTAGATGCCGGCTTTCTCGGTGTAGGCAGCACCCGGCAGGATCACGTCGGCGCGGTGCGCGCCCTTGTCGCCGTGGGTGCCGATATAGACCACGAAGGTGCCATCCGCCGGAGCGATGTCATCCGCGCCCAGCGAGAACAGCACGTCGAGCGTGCCGAACGTCGTCATCTGCGCCACGGTCAGCGTTCCGGCACTCGGCGCAAAGCCGATGTCGAGCGCGCCGACCTGCGAGGCCGCCTTGTGAAGCAAGGCAAACCCGTTCCAGCCGTCCTTGAGCGCGCCGAAGTCCGAAGCAAGCTTCGCCGCCCATGCCAGAACAGCCGCGCCGTCGTGACGTGCGGCAACACCCGCGCCAACCAGCACGATCGGGTTCTTCGCGCCTTTCAAGACATCGGCGAAGGAATGCTTGCCCGCAACCAGGTCGGTCAGCGTATCGGTGCCCGCACCGATATGCTCGTAGCCATAGGTCAGATCGGCCTTGTCGCCGATCACGCCGATCTTGAGCGCGCCGGTACGCCAGCGCTTGCGGATGCGCGCGTTGAGCACGGACGCTTCCTTGCGCGGATTGGAGCCGACGATCAGCAGCGCATCGGCCTGCTCGATGCCGACGATGGTCGGATTGAAGATGTAGGACGCACGTCCTGCCTTCGGATCGAACGCAGCGCCATCCTGGGTTGCGACATTCGCCGAACCGAACTGAGCCAGCAAATCCTTGAGCGCGAACATGTCTTCGACGGCGGCAAGATCGCCGGCAATCGCGCCGATGCGCGGACCGTGCAACGATGTAGTCTTAGCGGCAATCGCAGCGAAGGCTTCGGACCACGACGCCGCGCGCAGCTTACCGTTCTCGCGAATGTAAGGGCGATCGAGACGCTGGGTGCGCAAGCCGTCGACGATGTGACGGGTCTTGTCGGAGATCCACTCCTCGTTCACGTTTTCATTAATGCGCGGCAGAATGCGCATCACTTCACGCCCGCGGGTATCGACGCGGATCGCCGAACCGACCGCATCCATCACGTCGATGGACTGGGTCTTGCCCAGTTCCCACGGACGAGCCGCGAACGCATAAGGCTTCGAGGTCAGCGCGCCGACCGGGCAGATATCGACGAGGTTGCCCTGCAACTCCGATGTCAGCGCACTCTCAAGATACGTGGTGATCTCGACGTCTTCGCCGCGGCCGGTCAGGCCCATTTCCGGCACGCCGCAGACTTCCGTGGTGAAGCGGACGCAGCGCGTGCACTGGATGCAGCGGGTCATCGAGGTCTTGACCAGCGCGCCGATGTACTTGTCTTCCACCGCGCGCTTGTTTTCGGCGAAACGGCTGGTATCGACGCCGTAACCCATGGCCTGATCCTGCAAATCGCACTCGCCGCCCTGATCGCAGATCGGGCAATCCAGCGGATGATTGATCAGCAGGAATTCCATCACGCCTTCGCGTGCCTTCTTGACCATCGGCGAACGCGTGAAAATGACAGGCAATTCACCGTTCGGGCCGGGCCGCAGGTCGCGCACGTTCTGCGCGCACGATGCGACAGGCTTCGGCGGCCCGCCCTTCACCTCGATCAGGCACATGCGGCAGTTGCCGGCGATGGACAGACGTTCGTGATAACAGAAGCGCGGAATTTCAGCGCCCGCCGCCTCGCACGCCTGCAACAGCGTGTACTCGGCCGGAACGTCAATCTCTTTGCCGTCGACAAGAATTTTGGTCATCGCCCTACTCCGCCGCGACCATGTTGACGGGATCGAGAACACCGATGTCATCGATGGTCGACTTGCGCGAGAAATCATCGATGCGCCGTTCGATCTCCGGACGGAAGGCGCGGATCAACCCCTGGATCGGCCACGCCGCCGCGTCGCCGAGCGCGCAGATGGTGTGGCCTTCGACCTGCTTGGTGACTTCCAGCAGCATGTCGATCTCGCGCTTGTGGGCGCGGCCTTCGACCATGCGCGACAGCACGCGCCACATCCAGCCGGTGCCTTCGCGGCACGGCGTGCACTGGCCGCAGCTTTCATGCTTGAAGAAATAAGAGATGCGCGCGATTGCCGCGACCACATCCGTGGACTTGTCCATCACGATCACGCCGGCGGTGCCGAACGAGGACTTCACGGCCTTGGTGCCGTCGAAATCCATGATGAGATCCTGACAGTCGGCTGCCGGGATCAGCGGACACGACGCGCCGCCGGGAATGATCGCCAGCAGATTGTCCCAGCCGCCGCGAATGCCGCCGCCGTGCTTTTCCATCAGTTCCCGGAAAGGAATGCTCATGGCGTCTTCAACAACGCAGGGCGTGTTGACGTGGCCGGAGATCCCGTAAAGCTTGGTGCCGACATTGTTCGGGCGGCCGATGGACGAGAACCACGCCGCGCCACGGCGCAGAATATCGGGTGCGACTGCAATCGACTCGACGTTATTCACAGTGGTCGGGCAACCATAGAGACCGACATTGGCCGGGAACGGCGGCTTCAGCCGCGGCTGGCCCTTCTTGCCTTCGAGGCTTTCGAGCAGTGCCGTTTCCTCGCCGCAGATGTAAGCGCCCGCGCCGTGATGCACATAAAGATCGAACGGAAAGCCGTGGACGTTATCCTTGCCGATCAGCTTGGCCTCATAGGCCTGATCGATCGCGGCTTGCAGATTCTCGCGCTCGCGGATGAATTCACCGCGCACATAAATGTAGCCGACATGCGCGCCCATCGCGCAACCGGCGATCAGGCAGCCTTCCACCAGCAGATGCGGATCGTGCCGCATGATCTCGCGATCCTTGCAGGTGCCCGGCTCGGACTCGTCGGCGTTGACGACGAGATAGCTCGGCCGTCCGTCCGCATTGTCCTTCGGCATGAACGACCATTTCATGCCGGTCGGAAATCCAGCGCCGCCACGGCCGCGCAGGCCCGACGCCTTCATTTCGGCAACGATCCAGTCGCGGCCTTTGTCCAGAATGGCCTTGGTGCCGTCCCATGCGCCGCGCGCACGCGCGCCCTTCAGGCCCCAGTCCTCGAGGCCGTAAAGATTGCGGAAGATGCGGTCCTTGTCGTCGAGCATGTCGTTACGATCCCGAACGCTTGGCTTGTTGATAAGCGAGCCCCGCCGCAAACACGCCGAGGCCGATGGCCCACATCACCGACGTGTGCAAATCGGTTTTCAAGAGGTAGAAATTCAACGCGAAGAAAAACGCGGCGGCGCAGATGCCGTGAAACGCCATCCGCTTGACGAGTGGCCCGCTCATGACTTCGTCCCCGCTTTTTCAGCGATCAGCACGCGGGGTCCGCCTTCGGGGGCCGCGTACTGGCGTTCGATCTGCGGGCCGGGCTTCGGCAGATTGCCCGACGCGAAGCCGTCAAGCACCTTGCCGAAGTTCTCGGGCGTGAGATCTTCGTAAGTATCCTTCCAGATCATCACCATCGGCGCATTCACACATGCGCCGAGGCACTCCACCTCTTCCCAGCTGAAATTGCCGTCAGCGGAGACGTGGAACGGATCGTGATGAATGCGGTGCTTGCAGACGTCGATAATATCTTTCGCGCCGCGCAGCATGCAGGGCGTGGTGCCGCAAACCTGCACATGGGCTTTCTTGCCGACAGGCTCAAGCTGGAACATCGTGTAGAAGGTCGCGATTTCCAGCACGCGGATATAGGGCATGTCGAGCAAATCCGCGACCGCGCGGATTGCTACTTCCGACACCCAGCCGTCGTGCTGTTCCTGAACGCGCCACAGGATCGGGATCACCGCCGAGGCCTGACGGCCTGGAGGATATTTCTCGATCTGCGCTTTCGCCCATGTCAGATTCTCCGCGCTGAACGCGAAACTGGCGGGCTGCTTTTCTTTCGGGGCCAAACGGCGGACGGCCATCGTTTAAGTCTTTCGATCGTTCATTGCGCCACTTCCTACTGCGTCATGGCGCGGCGCGCGTTGCCAGAATTCATGCTGTAGATGCGCTGTTCCCAGAATGCGCTCGATGTCGCGAACACGTTGTAGCCGACATGCGAGGCGACCTTGATGCGGTCCAGCGTGGAGAGTTGCGTCAGCGCCTCGAAACGATCCGTCGCCGGATCGTGGATGATCGCCTTCATCGACGTCTGTTCGAGAATGTAGCGCGACACGCTGTGGGTCGGATCGTTACCGTGCTCTTCGCAGACCACGACCGAATCCGTTTCCAGTATCCGCTTGCCGCCCTTCATGGCGTCGATCTCGACGCCTTCGACGTCCAGCTTGATGATGTATTTCCCCTGCGCCGGGATCTTGCCGTCCTCGATCAGGTTGTCGAGCGCAAGCACCGGCACTTCCTCGCCGCCGGCATCAGGACCGCCGGCAATGCTGAACGCCTCATGCCGGTTGCCCGACAGGCGCGCCGTGCCGCGCGCGGACCCGATGGCCGCGTTGATCGCTTCAAAACGACCGCCGTTGATTGTCGCGTTGTGGGCAAGGCGAGGGAAATTCCGCGACGACGGCTCCATCGCAATCGAGCGGCGCGAACCGAACCGGTCGCTCGACACCATTACCGACCAGTAGCCGTAGTTTGCACCGCAATCGATCAGCGTGTAGCCGACGTCCTTCGAATCCAGCAGGAACAGCTCCAGCTCGTCTTCATACTTGAAGGTGCGGTTGAGTAGCTTGCTCCAGTAGCCATCGCCATACGGGAACGAAAACGTCGCGTCCGGATTAAGCATGACGTTGATGTCGCGCTCAGGCAGCAGTGTCTTCAACAGATTGGCTGCACTGTTGTAACCGCGATGCGAGATATACGCGCCAACCTTGGATCCCGCGAGCAGCGCGAAGCCAATGCCGCGCTCCCATGGCGTCGCGCCGGTCATTTCGCCGGTGGTACGATTGAAGATAATCGGCTGCTGCGTCATCACCGATCCACCTCGCCGAACACAATGTCGAGCGAGCCGAGAATGGCCGACACGTCGGCCAGCAAATGGCCCTTGCAGATGAAATCCATCGCCTGAAGATGCGCAAAGCCCGGCGCGCGGATCTTGCACTTGTACGGCTTGTTGGTGCCGTCAGCGACCAGGAACACGCCGAACTCGCCCTTGGGCGCTTCGACGGCGGCGTAGACTTCGCCGGCTGGGACGTGGACGCCTTCGGTGTAGAGCTTGAAGTGATGGATCAATGCTTCCATCGAGCGCTTCATGTCACCACGGCGAGGCGGCGCGATCTTGTTGTCCTCGACGACAACCGGCCCCTGCCCGTCCGGCGCGCGTAGTTTCTCGATGCACTGCTTGATGATGCGAACCGACTGGCGCATCTCTTCCATGCGGATGCAGTAGCGATCGTAGCAATCGCCGTTCTTGCCGATGGGAATATCGAAATCCATTTCGGCGTAGCATTCATAGGGCTGTGACTTGCGCAGATCCCATGCAGCGCCCGAGCCGCGCACCATCACGCCGGAAAAGCCCCATTCCCACGCCTGCTCGAGCGTCACCACGCCGATGTCGACGTTGCGCTGCTTGAAGATGCGGTTGTCAGTCAGCAGCGTTTCGAGATCGTCGCAAACTTTCAGGAACGGATCGCACCACGTCTCAATATCGTCGATCAGCTTTGGCGGCAGATCCTGATGCACGCCGCCGACGCGGAAGAACGCCGCATGCATACGCGAGCCGGACGCGCGCTCATAGAACACCATCAGCTTTTCGCGCTCTTCGAAACCCCAGAGCGGCGGCGTCAGCGCGCCGACGTCCATCGCCTGCGTGGTGACGTTGAGAATATGCGATAAGATGCGGCCGATCTCGCAATACAGAACGCGGATCAACTGACCGCGTCGCGGCACCGTAATGCCGAGCAGCTTTTCCGCCGCGAGGCAGAACGCATGTTCCTGATTCATCGGCGCGACGTAGTCGAGCCGGTCGAAATAAGGGATCGCCTGAAGATAGGTCTTTTGCTCGATCAGCTTCTCGGTGCCGCGATGAAGCAGACCGATGTGCGGATCGACGCGCTCCACCACTTCGCCGTCAAGCTCGAGCACAAGGCGCAACACGCCGTGCGCAGCCGGATGCTGAGGTCCAAAGTTGATGGTGAAATTGCGCATGCCGGGCGCTTCGGTGCGAGCTGCGTCGGTCATCACGCACCAGCCTTTGCAGGAGGCGAACCGGGCGCTGGAGGCGCCTCTGCCTTCTCATCACCCGGCAGCGCGTAGTCGGCGCCTTCCCACGGCGAAAGGAAATCGAACTTGCGGAATTCCTGATTGAGCCGCACCGGCTCGTACACCACACGCTTTTCCGCGTCGTCGTAGCGAACCTCGACAAATCCGGTCAGCGGGAAATCCTTGCGCAGCGGATGGCCGTCGAAACCGTAGTCGGTCAACAGCCGGCGCATATCAGGATGCCCAGTAAAGATCACACCATAGAGATCG
>CALRLJ020000033.1:0-16339 GCA_943368635.1 Sediminibacterium ginsengisoli
ACGCCCGTGAGCAATACGAGACCCATCGCCACCAGCGCGGCAAGCCCGATATTGTCGAGCAGCACGATCCAGAACGGCGGCATGCCGGGAATGAACGGGATGATCGCGATGACGGCAGCGAATGCGATCATCGCCCAACGCTGTGCTGCCATTAATCGTTCTCCTCTTCGACCTCTGGCGACGCCAGCGAGCGCAGGATCAGAACCGGCAGCAGCAGCGTGAAAACGATGACCTCCTTGAAGTTGCTGGCGTAGAACGACGAGAATGCCTCGACGATGCCGACGACGATGGCCGCGGCGGCGGTGAGGGGATAGCTCACCAGTCCGCCGATAATGGCGGCGACGAAGCCTTTCAGGCCGATCAGAAATCCGGTGTCGTAATAGATCGTGGTGATCGGGACGATCAGGATGCCCGAGATCGTGCCGATGATCGCGGCGAGCAGGAATGCAACCTGTCCCGACAGGGTGGTGCGGATGCCGACGATACGCGCGCCGAGCCGGTTGACGGCGGTGGCGCGCAGCGCCTTGCCGTAAAGCGTGTAGCCGAACAGCAGCCACAGGCCGACGATCAGCAGGATCGTGATGGCGTAGATGCCGATGCTCTGGCCGGTGAAGCGCAACGGACCGATGGTGAAGGCCGCGCTCGAGATGGCCGGTGCGCGCAGGCCTTCGGGGCCGAAGAACACCAGCCCAAGTCCCTGCAAGGCGAGATGCATGCCGACCGATGCAATCAGCAGAACCAGCACCGACGCATGCGCGATCGGCTGATAGGCGATGCGGTAAAGGTAAAGGCCGATGGGCGCGACGATGACGATCGACAGCAGGAAGTTGACGACGACGCCGTTTTGCCGCCCGGCCATCGTCACCGCGACACCCCAGATGGCCAGCGGCAGCAGGATGTTCAGCGCGAGCGAGCGCAGCGCAAATCGCGCCGTCATCACCCGGCGGCGGGACACCATGTCGAACAGGAAGGCGACGACGCCCATGCCGAGCGCCAGCAAGGCGGTGCCCGGCACCTGGCCGGTCGCCAGCGTGGCGTAGGTCAGCGCGCCGAAGGTAATGAATTCGCCCTGCGGGATCAGGATGACGCGGGTCACCGCGAACACCAGCACAAGCGCAAGCCCGAGCAGCGCATAGATCGCGCCGCTGGTGATTCCGTCCTGCAGCAGGAACAGAAGGATCGTGCTATCCAAAGCTCGTACTCAAAACGGCGTCCCCTCAAGCCACGCGCATGCGGATGGAAGGGTCCGCCGGCACCGAAAGCGGCGGTTGAATTCCGCCATTGCTATTTGATATATTTTATAACGATTATCGAGTATAATCACAAGTCCCGGCCGCCCGCGGCGCTCTTATAGCAATAGCAGACCGACGACAGGAAGCGCACGATGGCTGTTTCCAGGACCGTAAACGCCGGTGCGACGAAGGCCAAGAAGCGGCTGGTGCGTCCCGCGCCACATCCGGCGCCGCGCTCCGCGCCGCCCACGGAGGCGGTGCGGATCGGCGACCTGTCCGAGTTCCTCGGCTATTCGCTCAAACGGGCGCAACTGCGGATTTTCGACGATTTCATCCGCTGCGTCGCGACGCTGCAACTGACCCCGGCGCAATTCTCGGTGCTGATGCTGGTGGAGGCCAATCCGGGGCGCAACCAGACCGAGATCGCCAGTACGCTCGGAATTCTGCGGCCGAACTTCGTCGCCATGCTGGATGAGCTGGAAAGCCGCGAACTGTGTCTCCGGGTCCGCTCGAACAGCGACCGCCGGTCGCACATCCTGAAGCTGACGGACAAGGGCCGCGCGGTTCTGTCCCGTGCCAGGAAATTGATCGAGACCCGGCACGAAGCGCGGCTTCGGGAACTGCTTGGCAACGAGAACCGCGATCTTTTGCTGGCGATGCTCGGCAAGATCGCGCAGGAGTTCTAGCCCTCAGACGGGATCCACCAGGATGATGCGGATGTCGTTGACGTTGGTTAGCGTCGGACCTGTATTGAGCAGGTCGCCGGTTGCGGTGAAAAACGCCGTGGCGTCGTTGTTGTCGAGATAGGCCTTCGGGTCGAGCTTGAGTTCGCGGATCTTTGCGAAGGAGTGCTGATCGAGGATCGCGCCGGCCGGATCGGTCGGATGTCCTGCGCCGCCGTCCGCGCCGTCGGTATCGCCGGCCAGCACGGCAATGCCCGCCGTATCGGCGAACAGGCTTGCGAGCGCGAGCACATATTCCTGATTGGGGCCGCCGCGTCCGTTGCCGCGCACTGTCACGGTCAGTTCGCCGCCGGACAGGATCGCGAGTTTTTTCCCCGCGGCGTGCGCCTTGAGCGCGATCTGCGCATGGGCGGCGGCGACGTCGCGCGCTTCGCCTTCAAGGTCCGCGCCGAGGTCGACGATCTCGTAGCCGGCGTTGCGCGCAACGGCCACCGCCGCATCGAGCGATTCCTGCGGCCGTGCGATGATCTTGAAATTAGCGTTAGCGAACGCCGCATCGCCGGGCTTGCAGCTTTCATTGGCCGGATCGTTCAGCGCCGCGATCACGGCATCGTCCGCCTTGATGTTGTAGCGCGCGACGATCTCGCGGGCGTCCGCCAGCGTCGTGGTGTCCGGCACGGTCGGTCCCGACGCAATGGTCGCCGGATCGTCGAACGGAACGTCCGAAATCGCCAGCGTCAGAATTTGCGCGGGGGCTGCGGCGCGTGCGAGCCTGCCGCCCTTGATGCGCGACAGATGTTTGCGCACGGTGTTCATCTCACCGATCGGCGCACCCGAACGCAGCAGGCTTTTGTTCATCGCCTGCTTTTGCGCAAAGGAAATTCCGTCTGCGGGGGCGATCCAGTTCGCCGAGCCGCCGCCCGACAACAGCACCAGAACGAGATCGTCGGCGGCAGCGCTTTGCGCCAGTTCGAGAGTTCGGCTCGCGCCTTCCAGGCCCGCTTCATCCGGCACCGGATGACCGGCTTCGACGATTTCGATGCGCCGGGTCGGCTTGCCGTATCCGTGACGCGTGGTGGCAAGTCCCGACAGCTTGGCCGGATCGATTCGGCCTCCATCGAGATAGAATCTCTCGGCGGCATGCGCCAACGCACCGGCGGCTTTACCCGCGGCAAGGCAGATGATGCGGCCACGCGGCGCGGGCGGCAGGTGTTCGGCAAGGATGCGATCCGGATGGGCTGCGGCGACAGCGGCGTCGAAGATGGCGCGCAGCAAGGGACGTTTGTCGGTCATCATGTCATCGCGTGCACTGGATGGAACCAAGAACGGCCTGAAGACATGACATGATCGGCCACACGATAAAAGGCCCTCCGCAAGTTATTGCGGAGGGCGGGAATGTTCTCGGATGTGCCTGCGCAGAGCGGGGAAACCGGATTCCAGATCTGGAAATCCGGCACCCGCCCGGCGCGAGCGGGTCGTCAGCCGCCAACGTCGCCGCTGATAATGGGGCCGAACAGCTGCCAGCGCTCTCCGGTGAACTTCATCAGTTGCAACTGGCTGATCGGAGCGAAGTCCGTTGCGCTGGTGTTGATCTTGATGCCGGGCAAGCCCATCTCCTGCTGAAGATCCTTGATGCTGGCGGCCTGCTTCATGACGTTCTCACGGGTGAGATTGTCGCCGCATGCCTTCAGCACGTGCACCATCGTCTGCGCGGAACTGTAGCCGAACGCGACTGAGCTGTCGGCACGGTTGCCTTCCGGGAAGTACTTCGCGAGGAATGCGTCGAAGTTCTTCACGCCCGGATCGTCCTTCCACTGCGGATCGGTCGGGTCTTTGCCGTAGGTCGCGGAGATCACGCCTTGTGCATTGTCGAAACCAGCCGGCTTGATGACCGAGCCGGTGGACGAAGCGACGTTGTTCAGGATGAACAGCGGCTTCCAGCCAAGCTCGGCGACCTTCTTGATCGACTGGGCGCCGAATTTAGGCGTGGTGATGCTGACGAAGATGTCCGCGCCTTTCGATTTCAGCGCGACGATCTGCGATTCGACGGTGGGCACCGAGGTCTCATAGGGTTCTTCCGCGATGATCATCGAAGCACCCTTGGCTCCGAGACCGTCCTTCAGGCCCTTCAGAACGTCCTTACCGAAGTCGTCGTTCTGATACAGAATGCCGATCTTGCCGTTCGGCTTTTCCTTCATCAGGTACTTCGCATAGATCACGCCTTCGCTCTGGTAGTTGGGCTGCCAGCCCATGGTCCAGGGAAAGTTTTTCGGATCGTTCCACTTGGTGGCGCCGGTGGCGACGAACAGCTGCGGCACCTTCTTGGCGTTCATGTACTTCTGGATCGCCGAGTTCGACGGCGTGCCGAGCGAGTTGAAGATCAGCAGCACTTCGTCGCTCTCGACCAGCTTGCGGGCCTGCTCGACAGCCTTGGGCGGCGAGTAGCCATCGTCATAGGAAATGAAATTGATCTTGCGGCCGTTGATGCCGCCTTCAGCATTGATCTTGTTGAAATAGGCAGCCTGCGTCTTGCCGATGATGCCATAAGCGGAAGCGGGTCCGCTGTAGGGCATGATGCTGCCGATCTTGATCTCGGTGTCGGTGGCGCCGGTGTCGTACTTTTTCTGCGCAACCGCGCTGCCGCTCGTCGCAGCAAGTGCCGCGACGGTGGCGAGTAAAAGCATTGGTTTGAATTTTTTGACGGACATTTGTGTTGTTTCCCTAACCTAGTTTTTTGATGCCTGTTCAGGCTATTGGCTTGGAAGCCTTTGTGACTTCGCAAGTATTCAATACCGTTTGCCGAACTGCTTCAACAAAATGGCATTGAAATCAGAAACCCCTGCGAACGTGTCGCAGGGGGTATTTGTTGTTCGTGGAGCGAACTAACCGCCGACGTCGCCGCTGATGATCTCGCCGAACCGGTTCCAGGTCTCGCCCTTGAACTTCATCAGCTGCATCTGGCTGATCGGGGCGAAATCGGTGGCGCTGGTGTTGATCTTGACGCCGGGCAGCAAGCCGCCGAGTTCCAGGTTCTTGATGCTGGCGGCCTGCTTCATGACGTTGGCACGGGTGAGATTGTCACCGCAGGCCTTGAGGACATGAACCAGCGTCTGGGCTGAATTGTAGCCGTACATCACCGAGCCGTCGGTCCGGTTGCCTTCAGGGAAGTATTTGACGAGGAACGCGTCAAACTCCTTCATGCCGGCATCGTCTTTCCACTGCGGATCGGTCGCGTCCTTGGCATAGGCCGCGGAGATGATGTCCTGGGAGTTCTCGAAGCCGGCCGGCTTGATCACCGAGCCGACAGACGCCGAGACGTTGTTCAGGATGAACATCGGCTTCCACTGAAGTTCGGCGACCTTCTTGATCGACTGGGCGGCGAACTTCGGCGTGGTGATGCTGATGAAAACATCAACACCCTTAGACTTCAGGGCGACGACCTGCGAATCGATGGTGGGCACGCTGGTCTCATAGGGCTCTTCCGCGACGATCATGGAAGCGGCCTTCTTGCCGAGACCGTCCTTGATGCCCTTGAGGTAGTCTTTGCCGTAATCGTCGTTCTGATAAAGAATTCCGATCTTGGCGTTCGGCTTCTCCTTTATCAGGTAGGCCGCGTAGATCCGGCCCTCGCTCTGGTAGTTGGGCTGCCAGCCCATGGTCCAGGGGAATTCCTTCGGGTCGTTCCATTTGGTCGCGCCCGTGGCGAGGAATAGATGGGGTACCTTCTTGGCGTTCATGTATTTCTGGATCGCCGAGTTTGATGGCGTGCCGAGCGGCCCGTAGACCAACAGCACCTCGTCGCTCTCCACCAGCTTGCGTGCTTGCTCGACAGCCTTCGGCGGCGAGTAGCTATCGTCATATGAGATGAAAGTTATCTTGCGGCCGTTGATGCCGCCCTCGGCATTGATCTTGTTGAAGTAGGCCTGTTCGGTCTTGCCGATCGCGCCGTATGCGGACGCCGGTCCGCTGTAGGGCATGATGTTGCCGATCTTGATTTCCTTGTCGGTCGCGCCCGTGTCGTATTTTTTCTGAGCGAATGCGCCGGTGCTTGTCGCGGCCAGCACAGCAACAGCTGCCGAGAAAATTGCAAGTCGAGATGTCGTCTTCATTTGTTTCTCCCTGGGTCGTGTGTGTGTCCTTGTTCTATTTCTGATTGGAGCTCTTTGCGGCTCGCCGACATTGAATACCCTTTGAACAGCGCGTTCAACGAAAAGCCCTCTGCGACAGGGTCGCAAAGGGCTTCGCGTTTCATCAGGCGAAACAAAAGGCAGGTTATTAACGGTTAAGATCCGCCTTTTGCAGTGCGAAGTAGTTAGCCGCCGACGTCGCCGCTCATGACGTCACCGAACAGCACCCAGCGATCGCCCGTGAACTTCTGCAGTTGAAGCTGGCTGATCGGAGCGAAGTCGGTTGCACTGGTGCTGATCGTCACACCGGGCAACAAGCCATCGAGCTTGAGAGCCTTGATGCTGGCGGCCTGCTTCATGACGTTCTCGCGGGTAAGGTTGTCGCCGCACGCCTTGAGAACCTGCACCAGCGTCTGCGCCACGCTGTAGCCGACCATCACGGAACCATCGGCACGATTGCCTTCGGGGAAATTCTTCGCGAGGAATGCGTCGAAGTTCTTCAGTCCTGCGTCGTCCTTCCACTGCGGATCGGTCGCGTCCTTGAGATACGCGGCCGAGATGATGCCCTGCGAGTTGTCGAAGCCCGCGGGCTTCATCACGGAGCCGGTCGAAGCGCCAACGTTGTTCAGGAGGAACATCGGCTTCCACTGAAGCTCGGCGACCTTCTTGATCGACTGGGCGGCAAACTTCGGCGTGGTGATGCTGATGAAGACATCCGCACCCTTCGACTTCAGCGCTACGACATGGGAGTCGATGCTCGGCTCCGCGGTCTCATAAGACTCTTCCGCGATAATCAGCGACGCGGCCTTGGCGCCGAGGCCGTCCTTGATACCCTTGAGGTAGTCTTTGCCGTAATCGTCGTTCTGATAGAGAATGCCGATCTTGGCGTTCGGCTTTTCCTTCAGGATGTACTTCGCGTAGATGCGTCCCTCGCTCTGGTAGCTGGGCTGCCAGCCCATGGTCCAGGGGAAGTCCTTCGCATCGTTCCACTTGGTCGCGCCAGTGGCCACGAACAGTTGCGGCACCTTCTTCGCATTCATGTATTTGTGGATCGCCGAATTCGAAGGCGTGCCGAGCGAGTTGAAGATCAGCAGCACTTCGTCGCTCTCGACCAGCTTACGGGCCTGTTCGACCGCCTTCGGCGGCGAGTAACCGTCGTCGTAGGAAATGAAGTTGATCTTGCGGCCGTTGATGCCGCCTTCGGCATTGATCTTGTTGAAATAGGCTTGTTCGGTTTTTCCGATCACGCCGTAGGCGGAAGCCGGTCCGCTGTAGGGCATGATGTTGCCGATCTTGATTTCGGTATCGGTAACGCCGGGGCCGTATTTCTTCTGGGCGAGCGCGCCGGTGCTTGTTGCAGCGAGCAAGGCCATGGCGGCCGAAGCAACCGCGAGCCGCGAGTAGATAGCTGACATTCGTCTCTCCTTGGTGGTGTTTGTGTCCTCTTGCTGTTTTTGTGATGCGAGCTCTTTGTGGCTCACGAACATTGAATACCCATTGCGAGACAGGTTCAACGAAAAGCCCTCCACGACGGCGTCGCGGAGGGCTGATTTAATCGGCAGTTCGTCCAGGCCTTAACCTGTCCAAACTTTAATGTTTGCGCAATGGAGGTTAGCTGCCGCCCATTCCGCCGGTGATGATCGGTCCCTGCAGATCGTACTTTTCACCCTTGAACTGCATGATCTGCAACTGATCGATCGGATAGAAGTCGGTCGCGCTGGTGTTGATCTTCACGCCCGGCAGCAACGTATCGGGGGTGAAGTCCTTCAGGCTGGCGGCCTGCTTCATGATGTTCTCGCGGGTCAGGTTGTCGCCTGCCTGCTTGAGAACCTGAACCATGGTCTGTGCCTGGCCGTAGCCATAGACGACGGAACCGTCGGTCTTGTTCATGTCCGGAGCGTACTTGGCGAGGAAGGCGTAGAACTTCTTCATGCCCTCGTCGTTGTCCCACTGCTTATCCGCGCCGTCCTTGGCATAGGCAGCCGAGATGATGCCTTGTGCGTTCTCGAAACCGGCCGGCTTGAGCACGCTGCCGACCGATGCGCCGACGTTGCTCTGGATGTACACCGGCTTCCAGCTGAGTTCCGCCACCTTCTTGATCGCCTGGGCGGCGAACTTCGGAGTGGTGAAGCTGACGAAGACGTCGGCGCCGGTGGCCTTCAGCTTGATGATGTGCGAGTCGATGGTCGGCTCGGACACTTCATAGCTGTCCTCGGCGACGATCTGCGTTGCCTTGGCGCCGAGGCCGTCCTTCAGGCCCTTGAGCATGTCCTTACCGAAGTCGTCGTTCTGGTAGAGGATCGCGATCTTGGCGTCGGGCTTGGTCGCGAGCAGATGCTTGGCGTAAACGCGGCTTTCGCTCTGGTAGGCCGGCTGCCAGCCCATGGTCCAGGGGAAGTCCTTGAAGTCACCGAATTTCGTCGCGCCGGTGGCCACGAACAGCTGCGGCACCTTCTTCGCGTTCAGGTACTTCTGGATCGCGGAGTTCGACGGCGTGCCGAGCGGTCCGAACACCAGCAGGACTTCGTCGCTCTCGACCAGCTTGCGCGCCTGTTCAACTGCTTTCGGCGGGCTGTAGCCGTCGTCATAGGTGATGAAGGTGATCTTGCGGCCATTGATGCCGCCCTGCTCGTTGATCATCTTGAAGTAGGCTTCTTCCATCTTGCCGATCACGCCGTAGGCCGAAGCCGGGCCGCTGTAGGGCATGATGTTGCCGATCTTGATTTCGGTATCGGTCGCGCCGGTGTCGTACTTTTTTTGCGCGAGCGCATGGCCGCTCGTCATTGCGAGCGCGGCGACGGCCGACACTGCTGCTACGTTGAGCTTGAGTTTGGATAACATTCTAGTCTCTCCCTAAGATGCGGTATTCCGCCTGGCGGAAACAGGCTTTCCGGAAAAGACCATGCCCGACGGGCCAAAATGTGAGGGGTCCGATTCAGCAAAACTGAATCAGACCCCGTCACACGATCCGGAAACCGATTTCCGGAAATACCATGCTCAAACAAACAGATGCAGACAAGCCTGATTTAAGCTCAGGGAATCAGACTTTAGTGACTGTCCGTTCAGGATTTACTCTTCCTCTGGAATAGGCCCTCGATGATGTAGGCGATCTGCCGTGCGCCGTGCGGGACCAGGAAGATGACCGCGAACAGCAGCACGCCGAACACCGCGCCGGAGAGGCCTTTCGAGATGCTCTCTGCCACGTTGGGCACGAACACGATAAAGGCGGAACCGACCAGCGATCCCGGCAGCCAGCCGACGCCGCCGACCACCATGCCGAGGAAGATCGCGATCGCCAGCTGGATGGTGAAGCTGTCGGGTGCCACGAACTGCACGACGATGGCGCCGAGCGCACCGGCGATGCCGGTGAACGCAGCGCTCACGCCGAACGCCAGTGTCTTGTACATCGGCAGGTCGACGCCCATCGCCGAGGCGGCGATCGGGTTGTCACGGATCGCCATCAAGGCACGTCCGGACCGGCTTCGCAGCAGATTGATGGCCAGGACGTAAATCACCAGGCAGACGAACAGCGTGAAGTAGTACAGCCACATGTCCTGCGACATCTTCAGGCCGAACGGCGCGTCCGGCTTGGTGATGACGAGGCCCTGCACGCCGCCGGTCCAATGTTCGAACACGCCGAGCTTCAGCAACTGGGGCATCGCCACAGCCAGAGCGAAGGTCGCGAGCGCGAGGTACACGCCCGAGAGCCGCAGCGCCGGAAAGCCGAACAGGAAGCCGAACAGGAAGCAGATGATGCCTGCCGCAGGCAGCGTCAGCGCGTAGTTGACGCCCATATGCTCCATCATGATGCCGGCGGTATAGGCGCCGACCGCATAGAAGGCGCTTTGGCCCAGCGAGAACTGTCCGCTGCCGCCGGTCAGGATGTTGAGGGCCAGGATGGCGATGGCGTAGATCAGCCACATCGTCATCTGGAAGATGATGAAGTTCTTCACGAACAGCGGCGTGATCACCAGCAGCGCGAGCACGATGATGGTGGCGACGGTGCCGATCGTCATCGACTTCTTCGATGCGGCGGCGCCGGCCGCGGTCTGGGTGACGGAGTCCTGAACTGTGCTCATGATTAAACTCGCTGTACGATGGCGCGGCCGAACAAGCCGGACGGTTTGATGACAAGCACGACGATGATCAGTGCCAACGCAATCGGAAGCTTCAGTTCGTTGCCGACGCCCGGAATGTAGGTGCCGACGAGGTTTTCGAAGATGCCGACCAGGAAGCCGCCGACCACCGCGCCGAACGGCGAGGTGAGGCCGCCGAGCACTGCCGCCGCAAAGCCGTACAGCAGGATGCCGCCCATCATGTTGGGTTCGAGGAACACCACCGGCGCGATCAGCATGCCGGCGATGGCGCCGATGGAGCTTGCCATGCCCCAGCCGAGCGCGATCATCCAGCTGGTGTTGATGCCGACAAGGCGTGCCGATTCAGGCAGCGACGCCGCCGCGCGCATCGCAAGACCGATGCGGGTGTAGCGGAAGAAGAAGAACAGCAGGGTCAGCAGCACCAGGGTGACGCCGATCATGCCGGCCTGATGGGTCGAAATCAGCTGGCTGCCCAGGAAGCCGGACGAACCGAACGGCGAGGGGAACTGCTTGATCGTGAAGTCCCAGGTCAGGCCCGCGACGCTGTTCAGAATGGCGAACAGCGCGATGAAGCCGGCGACATGCACCAGCACCGGCGCGTTGGTCAGCGGCTTGAACAGCGCGCGTTCGATGACGATGCCGCCGACGAACGAGATGACAAGCGTCAGCAGGAAGGCTGGCCAGAAGCCCAGTCCCCACTGCATCAATTGCCAGGCAATGAAAGTCGAGAACATCGCCATTTCGCCCTGGGCGAAGTTGAGGTGGTCGATGGCCTGATAGATCATGACCACGGCCAGCGCCATGCAGGCGTAGATCGCGCCTGTGGCGATGCCAGCCAGGACTTGGTTGGTAAAGAGTTCCATGGCTGCCTCTCAGTATCCGAGATACGATTTGCGGATGTCTTCGTTGTTCGCGATTTCCTTCGCGCTTCCCGACATCACGATGCGTCCGGTTTCGATCACATAGGCCTTTTCCGCGAGTTCAAGCGCGAGCTGGGCGTTCTGCTCCACCACCAGGATGGTCACCTTGTGCTCGCGGTTGATCCTGGCAAGGATGCCGAAGAGATCGCGGACGATCAGCGGGGCGAGGCCGAACGATGGCTCGTCGAGCAGCATCAAGCGGGGACGCAGCATCAGCGCGCGGGCGACCGCGAGCATCTGCTGTTCGCCGCCCGACAGCGTTCCCGCCTGCTGGGTGTAGCGCTGCTTGAGAACGGGAAAGAATCCGTACATCTGCTCGATGTCGTTCTCGATCTCCTTCTTGTCGCTGCGCGAGATCGCGCCGAGTTGAAGGTTTTCCTCCACCGTCATGTTGGTGAAAGTGCCGCGGCCCTGCGGGACATGGGCGATGCCCAGCCGCACGACGTTCTCGGTGGAGACGCCGGCGAGCGACTTGCCTTCGAACTCGATATTGCCGGTCGAGCGGATCATGTTGCAGATCGCGCGCAGGGTCGTGGTCTTGCCGGCGCCGTTGGCGCCGAGCAGCGTGGTGACGCTGCCTTCGTTGAGCGAGAATTCAAGCCCGTGCAGGGCCTGGACCTGGCCGTAATAAGCGCGCAGATCCTTGATCGTCAGCATTGTGCTCATTGGTCCTTGCTCCCCAGATAGGCCTTGATGACGTCGGGGTCGGACTGCACCTGAGACGGGGTGCCTTCGGCGAGCTTCTTGCCGAAATTCAGCGCGACGACGTGATCGGCGATCTTCATCACCAATCCCATGTGATGTTCGACGAGCAGAACCGTGATGTTCCGCTGGTCGCGAATGCGGCAGATCAGGTCGCCGAGAACATAGACTTCCTCGTGATTGAGACCGCCCGCAGGCTCGTCGAGCAGCAAGATCTTCGGCTCGGCGGCAAGCGCGCGGCCAAGCTCGACGCGCTTCTGGGTGCCGAAGGGAAGGCCGGCGACTTCGCGGTCGGCGACGTCGTGCAGATCGAGATAATCGAGGATCTCATGGACCTTCGCGTTGAGCTTGCGCTCTTCCTCGCGAACCCATGGCAGCTTCAAGGCGTCGCTGACGAAGTCGCTCTTGGTGCGGCAATGCCCGCCGATGCGGATGTTGTCGCGCACCGTGAGTCTCGGAAACAGCGCGACGTTCTGGAACGTGCGACCGATGCCGAGCTCGGCGATCTTCTTCGGCTGATGGGCCAGAATGCTGGCGCCTTCCATCAGGATTTCGCCTGTGCTGGGCTGATAGAGCCTGCTCAGACAATTGAAGAGCGTGGTTTTGCCAGCGCCGTTCGGACCGATCAGGCCCAGAATCTGGCCTTTCTTCATGTCGAACGACACGCCATTCAACGCGATGATGCCGCCGAACACGACTGAGACGTCGCGAACCGCGAGCAAGGGGTTATTCCCCTGCGCTTGTGCCTGCATCATACGTTGATGTCCCGGCAAGACCGGGACGCGCCCGAACCCTGCATGAAGCCGCAATGACGGCGGCTATCTGTTCCCCTCAGCGATACGTGCAACTTTTCCTCCTGGCGGTTTCATTTTCTTGGTGGCCACAGTTTCTTTATTTCGAGTTTCTTTGTTTTGTGATCCGCGCGCAACGCCACCGGCGGCCGCGATCCCGATGTTCCTTAGCATCGTAATTCGACGAGGTCCAATATAGTTCTTTTATAGAACTTGAGTTGGTTTTTTAGCAGCAGCGTCAACGGCATCGGCCTCCAGCGGATACCGCTGTCTGACAGTTCCGCGGCTACCTTATCCCCTCGGCGATACGTGTGACTTTTCCCCCGTTAGATTTGATTTTTTTGAGACCTGTTTCTTTGTTCTGCGATCCGCGTGCGGCGCTGCCGGTGAGTGCGATTTCGATGTTCCTGACCATCGTCACAAGGCGCGGACCGATCTCGTTCTTTAATAGAACTTCACTGAATTTGAAGGCGGGCGCGCCGCAGTTGAACGCGTAAGGCCCCGTTCCGTCATTCAGTTTCAGTGCGACGCCGACGGCGTGAATGTCGCTGTGCCATTCGCCGGCGGACATCGCGAAGCCATGCTTTGCGATGCATTCGCCCGCGCGTTCGATTCCATCGCGCACTTTCGGCCAGTTCGCGCCGGCATGTTCCTTGATCTCGCGCAGCAGGTTGGCGCGCTCGTCGTCCGGCAGCGCCCAGAGATAAGCGCGGCCCATCGCCGTGGTCGCAATCGGAACCTTGGAGCCGACATCGAGCAGCACGCCGACGGTGAGTTCGCTGCGGCTCTGTCCGAAGTAAATCATACTGAGCCGGTCGCGCGCGCCGATCGCGACCGCGCCGCCGGTTTCGCGCATCAATTGATCGCGATACGGATCGGACAGATGACGAACACCCATGTTCGCGAGCGCCGAATATCCGAGCGCCATCGCAGCCGGCGCCAGTTGATATTTTTCAAATCGTGGAACCGGCGTCAGATAGCCGAGCTTTGTCAGCGTATATGTCAGCCGCGAAATTGTCGGCTTCGGTAAATTGGTGCGCGCCGCGATTTCCTGATTTCCCAGCAGTCCGTCGCTGGGACGAAACGCGCGCAATACATCGAGCCCGCGCGAAAGCGCGATAACAAAACTGCGATCCGTCGCGCGTTTCTTCGGCGGGCGTTTCATTCATTAAACCGCATACGTGGTCTTCGTTGACAAAGGACGTGCTTCAAAATATCCCTCCGTGTCAAGATGTGGAATTTAATTCCGCACTGCGAAATGCTTAAAAAACAAGCGATACCAAGGAGAGTTGAGTGAGCGAAGTGGTCAAGGTGGAACGTCATGACGCGGTTGCAATTGTCACGGTCGACAGCCCTCCGGTGAATGCGCTCAGCGCTGCGGTGCGCAAGGGCATCGCGGACGGCGTGAAGAGCGCTCAAGCCGATGCGTCGGTGCAGGCCATCGTCATCGCGTGCGCAGGCCGCACCTTTATCGCTGGCGCCGACATCACCGAATTCGGCAAGCCGCCACAGTCGCCCAGCCTTCATGAAGTGATCGAGGTGATCGAGAATTCCTCCAAGCCGGTGGTCGCTGCCATTCACGGCACCGCGCTCGGCGGGGGCCTTGAACTCGCGCTCGGCTGCCATTTCCGCGTTGCCACCAAGGACGCCAAGCTCGGTCTTCCCGAAGTGAAGCTCGGCCTGCTGCCGGGTGCAGGCGGCACGCAGCGCCTGCCGCGCGCGGTCGGTCCTGAAATGGCCGTGAAGATGATCGTCGGCGGCGATCCGATCGGCGCTGCCGATGCGCTCAAGAACGGATTGATCGAAGAGATCGTCGATGGCGCGCCTGCCGTTGGCGGCGAAGCTTTCGCGCGCAAGGTGCTCGCCGAGAAGCGTCCGCTGCGCAAGTTGCGCGACGACGATTCCAAGCTCGCAGCGGCCAAAGCCGACAAGTCGATCTTCACCAATGCAGCCGCTGCGGCAAATAAGCGCAGCCGCGGTCTCGAAGCACCGCTCGCCGCAACCGAGGCTGTCAGCCACTCGCTCGATCAGACATTCGATCAGGCGCTGAAGTCCGAGCGCGAACTGTTCATGAAGCTGATGAACGGCGATCAGTCGAAGGCGCAGCGTTATGCGTTCTTCTCGGAGCGCGAAGCCGCCAAGGTATCTGGCGTGCCAGATGGCACCAAGCCGCGCAAAGTCGAGCAGGTTGCGATCATCGGCGCCGGCACCATGGGCGGCGGCATCGCGATGTCGTTCGCCAATGCCGGCATTCCGGTGACGCTGATCGAAACCGGCGACGAGCAGCTCAAGCGTGGCCTCGGCGTGATGCAGAAGAACTACGACGCCAGCGCTGCGCGCGGCGGCATTCCCGCCGACGCGCCCGCCAAGCGCATGGGCCTGATCACGGGCAAGGTCGGCCTTGAGAACGTCAAGGATGCCGACCTCATCATCGAGGCCGTGTTCGAAACCATGGCGATCAAGAAGGAAGTGTTCGGCAAGCTCGACCAGTTCGCCAAGCCCGGCGCTGTTCTCGCCACCAACACCTCGTATCTCGACGTCAACCAGATCGCCGCCATGACCAAGCGTCCGCAGGACGTGCTCGGCATGCATTTCTTCTCGCCGGCGAACGTGATGAAGCTGTGTGAAATCGTCCGCGGCGAAAAGACCGCCCCCGATGCACTGATGACGGCCGTGGCCATCGCCAAGCGTATAGCCAAGGTGCCGGTTGTGGTCGGCGTCTGCGACGGCTTCGTCGGTAACCGCATGCTCGCGGCGCGCGGCAAGCAGGCCGAGAAGTTCCTGTTCGAAGGCGCGCTGCCGCAGCAGGTCGATGCCGTCGTCACCAAGTTCGGCATTCCGATGGGTCCGTTCGCGATGGGCGATCTCGCCGGTCTCGACATCGGCTGGCGTTCGCGCCAGGACCGCGGCATCAAGTCGGAAATCGCCGACGCGATCTGCGAAGCAGGCCGGTTCGGTCAGAAGACCGGCAAGGGCTATTACAAGTACGAGAGCGGCTCGCGCTCGCCGCTGCCGGACCCGGAGATCGAGACACTGATCCAGTCGACGCTGGCCAAGCTCGGCCTCAAGCCGCGCCAGATCAGCGACGACGAAATCCTCGAGCGCATGATGTATCCGATGATCAACGAGGGTGCGCGCATCCTCGAGGAAAAGATCGCGGCGCGGCCTTCCGACATCGATGTGGTCTGGCTGTACGGTTACGGCTGGCCGATCTATCGCGGCGGCCCGATGTTCTATGCCGATCAGGTCGGCCTGAAGAAGATCGCCGAACGTCTGTCGTTCTACGCCAAGCAGACCAACGATCCGTCGCTGGAGCCGGCGCCGCTGCTCAAGCGTCTGGCAGACGAAGGCAAGACATTCGCGTCCCTCGCCAAGGGCTGATCCATGACGCGACCGGGCGAACAATACTATCCGGAGGGTGTGCGCTGGGATCTGCCGATTCCGCGCAGCTCGCTGCCGGATCTGTTGTCGAAAGCGGCTGCGGATTTCGGCGCGCGCACAGCGATCGAATTCCGCGACCGGCCCATTTCCTTCGATGCGTTGAAGGGCATGGCGGATGTCGTAGCTTCGGCGTTTCTCCGCGCCGGTTACGGTGCGGGGTCGTCGATCGCGTTGTTTTTGGGAAATTCACCGGATCACCCGGTGAATTTCTTCGGCGCGCTGAAGTCAGGCGCGCGCGTGGTGCATCTCAGTCCGCTCGACGGCGAGATTGCGCTCACCCACAAGCTGAAAGATTCCGGCGCGCGCATTCTCGTCACCAGCAATCTGTCGACGCTGTTGCCGACGG
>CALRLJ020000034.1:0-16169 GCA_943368635.1 Sediminibacterium ginsengisoli
AGCGTTCCGTTGCGGAGGTTGGCACCGAGCGCGGTGCGGCCGAGTTTCGAGGAGCCGATGGTGACCTTCGCCGCCGACAGCCGCATGTCGAGATCGGTGGCGGAAAGGCCACGCAGGTCGAACAGCTGTCGATTCCAGTCGCGCGCGCCGCTGGCGACGAGGCGGAGCGTGTCGATGTAGGGCGTGAAGTCGAGCGCATCGGCGGCGAGGGTGGCCTGCACCGTTTGCCGATCGTTGTTGCTGTAGGTGATGACGCCTTCGGCGGTGTTGCCGTCGAGTTCGAGATTGACGTTGGTCAGCGAGACCGATTCGCCCACCATATTGGTGCGGGCCTTGAGCGCGAATCGTCCCAGCCCCCCGGTGCCGGGTGTGTTTTGTCCGGTCCAGCGCAGCGCGTTGCGCAGTGATGGGCTATCAGCGGTGAGCGTGCCTTCCATCAGCAGGCTGGCGCGGTTGGCAAGCGCGCCATCGAACGCGAACTTCAGCGGCGAACTTGCAACACGAACCTTGATGCCGGAGCGCTCGCCGGACAAAGCGGCAATAAAGTCGGTGATGCTGAGGCTGCCATCGACGAGCTCACCCCGCCAGTTGAATTGGCCGGTGGCGGCAAACGAGCGCGAGATCGACGGCCATGCGAGCGAGAGATCGATGCCATTGATGGTTTCGGCAATGTCTCGGGCGTCGTTCTGATAGGTGAGGACGCCGTCCTTGATGCGGATTTCGGAAAACGACACCGGGCTGTCGATGCCGGGTTTGATGGTGCGGGCCAGCGTCTCGACGATCGCGCTCCAGTTGCTGCGGCCGTCGGCGGTGCGGGTCACATTGATTCGCGGATGCTGCAGCGTCACGTCCGCGATTTCGTAGCGGCGTATCAGCAGCGGGAGCAGGCGCAGGTTCGCTGTCAGCTCATCGACCGTCAGAGGCTCATCGGCGATGCCGCTGCCGCGCGAACTCGCACCCTTCAGGCCGACCTGCCGCAATGTGATGGAGCTGCCGGGGAAAACCGAAACGCGCACATCGCCGTTGACCATCAGGTCGAGACCGGTTGCGGCGCGAATTTGCTTTTCGACCGAAAGCCGCACGGCGTTCGGGTCGATCATCCAGGAAATGGCGATCAGGCCGATCAGCGCTGCGGCAAGAAATGCCGCAATCGGCATCCCGAGGCGCTTTATCCCTTGGGCCATCGTCAATGAGTTCATCCGGTAAGTTTGCGGTCTGAAGGCACCGGCAGGTTTCCCGCCGCGGCGCAGGGTGCAACTTGATTGCTTTTCTTGACGCTTTCAAGGCCATCCGAAGCCCTAAAGCCTGCAATCGCGCGTCAAAACCAAAGGTATTCGAAGGTGTTCGGAGCAAACGATGTGCCGGACAGGATTGCTGGAACGCCGCCGCAGCGGGGGCGCGGCGTCGCGATTGACGCGCCTTGAAGGTTTCGCCTAATAATCGCCCGGACCAGGCGGGCGACCGCCATTTTCCTCCATCAGGTTGCACCCTCATGAACAAGGTTTACCCCGACGCGAAATCCGCGCTCGACGGCGTTGTCAAAGACGGCATGATGATTATGTCCGGCGGCTTTGGCCTCTGCGGTATTGCCGAGACACTGTCCGACGCGTTGCGCGAGAGCGGCGTCAAGAACCTGACGGTTGTGTCGAACAATGCCGGCGTTGACGGCATCGGCCTGAGCCGGCTGCTGGAAACGCGGCAGATCAAGAAAATGATTTCGTCCTATGTCGGCGAGAACAAGCTGTTCGCGCAGCAGTACCTCGCCGGTGAACTCGAACTCGAGTTCAATCCGCAAGGGACACTCGCCGAGCGCATTCGCGCGGGCGGCGCCGGCATTCCGGCATTCTACACCAAGACCGGTGTGGGTACGCTGATTGCCGAGGGCAAGGAAGTGAAGGAATTCAACGGCGAGAAGTACATCATGGAAACCGGCCTCGTCGCCGATCTCGCCATCGTCCACGCCTGGAAGGGCGATACCGCCGGCAATCTCGTGTACCGCAAGACCGCGCGCAACTTTAACCCGATGATGGCGACGGCGGCAAAGGTCACCATCGCGGAAGTCGAGCATCTGGTGCCTGCCGGCGAGATCGATCCCGATCACATCCACACCCCCGGCATTTTCGTGCAGCGCATGATCGCGGTCGATCCGAACCTGAAGCGGATCGAGCAACGCACCCTGCGCAAGCGCGCGTAACTGATTTCCTTAAGGAGAGCCCCATGGCCTGGACCCGTGAACAGATGGCAGCGCGCGCCGCAAAGGAATTGCGCGACGGCTTTTACGTCAATCTCGGCATCGGCATTCCGACGCTGGTCTCGAACTATATTCCCGAAGGCGTCGATGTCGCGTTGCAGAGCGAGAACGGCATGCTCGGCATGGGTCCGTTTCCGTATGAGGGCGATGAAGATCCCGACCTCATCAACGCCGGCAAGCAGACGGTGACCGAACTGCCGGACACCAGCTATTTCTCCAGCGCGGATTCGTTCGCGATGGTGCGCGGTGGCCATATCGACCTGTCGATCCTCGGCGCGATGCAGGTTGCCGAAAATGGCGACCTCGCCAACTGGATGATCCCCGGCAAGATGGTGAAGGGCATGGGCGGCGCGATGGATCTCGTCGCGGGCGTCAAGCGCGTCGTCGTGGTGATGGAGCATTCCGCCAAGGATGGCGCGAAGCTGCTGCATCGCTGCAACCTGCCGCTGACCGGCGAACGTGTCGTCGACATGGTTGTCACCGATCTTGCGGTGTTCACCATCGACAAGCACGGCAAGGACGGCATGGCGCTGATCGAACTCGCCGACGGTGTGACACTGGAAGAAGTGAAGGCGAAAACGGAAGCGACTTTCCGGGTTGCGCTGAAAAACACTTAAGCGCCTTACGGCGTTATCGCCTGTTCAGAAATCCGGGATTCTGCCCGAACGGCAGTTGCGAACGCACGTCGGTGTCGAGGGTCGCGGATGGCTGCACGTAACCGGCTGAAAGCGACAGACTGATATTCGAAGTCGGTTTGAACTCGATTCCGGCGTTAACGCTGGTCGCAAGCGTGCTGCTCCGCTCGAGGCCGGGTGTCACGAGCGAGGTAAATACGTCCGGCGTCGTTCGAAGCGAGCTGACGCCTCCGAACAACGTGACCGGCGTGTCGCCGAGGCTCTTGAAACTGTAGGCGTACTGCGCGCCATCGGACGACAGTCCGCTGACGCCGGTCAATGCGCTGGCGGCGAAGCCGCCCCAAGCAAAACTGTTGGTGAATGAATTTGCCGGTATGCTGAAGCTGCTGAACGAAAAGCCCTTGCGGAAGCCGTCCTCGTCCAGAGTGCTCCCCCAATATTGCGTCGTGATGTCCCCGCCGTATCCGAAAGTTCCACCCGGAGTCCAGTACGGGATCGGCGCCACCTGGGCCTGCGCGGAAGATGCCGCCAGATATAGCATCGCGGTGAGGGCAAGCCCGCATTTGGTTGCGGGCCGGTATTTCAGAAGTTCCATCATCTCGTACATTATACCGTTCTGGTGAACCCAAGCACAGCCGGTTCAGCACAAATTATGCCGGCCCTTTCGGCATATCCGAAAACCGCGTCAGCCACGCCACCGGACCAATGCTGGCCGCCACGATCAGAAGTGCCGCGAGCGCGCCGTCCTCGAAGCTGCCGCGGCTGGCATATTGATAGATCGAAGTTGCCAGCGTCTCGACATTGAGCGGACGCAGCAGCAGCGTCGCCGGCAATTCCTTCAGGCAATCGACGAACACCACGATTGCAGCCCCCAGCAACGCCGGGCGCAGCAGCGGCAGGTGAATCCGCCGCATCGCGGTGATCTGGCCCGCGCCCGCGCTGCGTGCGCTGTCGTCATAGTCGAATGGAATGCGCTCGAAGCCCGCGCGCAAGAATCCGGTCGGCACCGCGAGAAAGCGGATCACATAGGCTGTGACCACAGCCGCTCCCGAACCCATCAGCACGAGGCCGGGCAGTGCCAGCCCAAGCCATGCGGCAAACGTATTCAGCACATTGTCGATGGCGAGCACCGGCGTTAGCAGTCCGAGCGCCAGCACCAGTCCCGGCAGCGCGTAACCCGTTTGCGCGATGTTGGACGCAAGCGCGCGCCATGAACCGGGACGCCAGCGCGTGGCAAGGATTGTCGCCAATCCGAGAATGAGCGCCGCCAGTGTCGCCAGCGTTGCGAACACCACCGAGTTGAATGCGTCGCGCCAGATCGCCGTATCCATTGTCATGGATGAGCGGTGAACACTCTGATGCAACAGGAACAACAGCGGCACGATGAAGCCGAGCAGCACGGGCAGGGCACATGCGGCGAGCGCCAGCCAGCCCCTGATCCCGATGAATGGTGTGCGCGGCGTCAGCCGCGGACTCTCGGACGAGAACTCGGTGACGGCGTTGCGGCGGCCATAGCGCTCCAGCGCGATCAGCCCGCCGACGATCACCAGCACCAGACATGACAGCTGCGCCGCGCCTGCGAGGCTGCCGCGATTGAGCCATGTGGTGAAGATCGAGACGGTCAGCGTGCGCACACCGAGATATTCGCTGGCGCCGATGTCGTTCAGCGTTTCCAGAGCCACCAGAGCGAGACCGACCGCGAGTGCTGGACGCGCCATCGGCAGCGAGATGCGGCGAAACACATTCCATCGTCCGGCACCGAGCGTGCGCGCGGCTTCCGCGAATTCGGCGCTCTGCAACTGGAAGGTCGCACGTGCGGAGAGATAGACATAAGGGTAGAGCACAAGACCGATGATGAAGATCGCGCCGGGCAGCGAGCGCAGGCTGGGCATCAGCGCCAGCGCATCGCGCGCGGGAATCCACAGCGTCAGCGTGCGGTGGATCAGGCCGAGCGGCTCGAACAGATCGACATACACGTAAGCGGCGATGTAGGTCGGAATCGCCAGCGGCAACGGCAGCAGCCAGAGCAGGGCACCGCGTCCCGGAAAATCATGCGATGACACCAGCCATGCGGTGCCGGCACCTGTGAACAGCGCGACCGCTCCGACGCCCATCAACAAGAACGCGGTGTCGCGCAACGCCTGCGGCAGCACATAGTCGATCAGATGCGGCCAGAGATCGGGCACCGGCTGCGCCGCGATCACAACAATCGCGAGCACCGGCAGTGCGACAAGCGCTGCCGTGAAGACCGCGAGCGCGGAGACGGCGGGCTCCGCGATGCGCGCGCTTGTCACGTTGGGAACGACGGATGCGGCTCAGGTCTCAATTATCGAACCCGACCTTGTCGACCAGCGTCGAGGCCGCCTTGCGGCTTGCTGCGATCTTCGCAATCGGCAGTGTATCGGCATTCAGCTTGCCGTAGCCGGCGATGGTTGGATTGACCGTGACGCCGGCGCGGATTGGATATTCGTAATTAGCGTCGGCATAGAGCTGCTGTGCCTTCTCGCCGGCCAGCCATTCGATCAATTTGACGGCGTTGGCGCGGTTCGGTGCGTTCTTCGCGAGCAGCACGCCGGACAGATTCACATGGGTACCGCCGCCGGCGAAGGTCGGCAGGATCACCTTGGTGGCTTCCGCCCACGGCTTCTTGTCGGCATCGTGGTTCATCATCAGCGCCCAGTAATAAGTGTTGCCGATGCCGATGTCGCACTTGCCCGCAGCAACATCGCGCGCGGTTTCGCGGTCGCCGCCTGATGGCTTCTGCGCGAGGTTGGCCTTCACGCCGCGCAGCCATTCTTCGGCTTTGGTTTCGCCATGATGCGCGACATAGGCTGCAAACAGCGCGTTGTTGTAGATGTGCTGGCCGGAGCGGATGCAGATCTTGCCCTTCCACTTCGGGTCGGCCAGTTCCTCATAGGTGATGGCATCCTGCTTGACACGATCCTTCGCCGCATAGATCACCCGCGCGCGCATCGAGATGCCGGCCCAGTGACCGTCCGGATCGCGGTATTGCGCCGGCACGATCTTGTCGAGCGCATCGGACTTGATCGGCTGGGTCACGCCTGCATTCACGGCCTCCGCGATGCGGCCGACATCCACCGTCAGCAGCACGTCGGCGGGGCTGTTGGCGCCTTCGGCCTTGATGCGTTGCTCGAGGCCGGAACTGGCCGAGACCACATTGACCTTGATGCCGGTGTCCTTGGTGAAAGCTTCGAACAGCGGCTGCACCAGCTTGGTCTCGCGATAGGTGTAGACATTGACCTCTTCCGCAGCCTGCACGGCAGACGGAGTGAGGCCGGTCCATGCGATGACGGTTGCGGCGGCGAGGGCGCGAGACGAGATCATGGAGAGGCTCCGGCAAGTGAATGACATTGCCGGTGTGAGTAGCGCAGCCCGTGCCCTCGACGGGCGCGGCGCAATGTCGCGAGAGCAGGAGTTTAGAGCAATTCCAGATCGCTTACGCGATCGCGCTGGCGTGCGAGAACACGACCTCGATCAGGGTGCCCGAATGCGGCGCGGTCTTGATGTGGAACTGCGCGCGGTTGGCTTCGACCAGCGCTTTTGTCAGCGACAGGTTCACCACCGAGCTGTCGGCGGTCTGGTCCGATGCACCGGAAGTGCGGAACGGCGCCATCGCCGCCGCGATCTCGTTGTCGTTGAGACCGGCGCCGGTGTCGCGGACACGCAGCACGATGTCGCCGAAATCGGTGGTCGCCGTCGAAACGATGACCTGTCCGCCGGTATTGGCCAGATGAATCGAATTGCCAATCAGGTTCATTGCGATCTGGCGCAGCGCGCGGGCATCGGCCTTCACGGTGGGGAGCGCGTGGGCAAGCGAGGTGCGGATAATAATGCGCTCGCGGTTGGCCTGCGGCTGCATCACCGCGACGCATTGCTCGACCATGCTGTTGAGGTCGTGGTTCGCGAATGACAATTCCATCTTGCCGGATTCGATCCGCGACAGGTCGAGCAGGTCGTCGATGATCGTCATCACGCGCTGACCAGAGGCGCGGATGTCCTTCATGTATTCGACATAGCGCTCGTTGCCGAGTGCGCCGAAGCGCTCCTCGATCATCACGTCCGCGAAGCCGATGATCGCGCTGAGTGGCATGCGGACCTCATGGCTGATCCGCCCGAGGATGTCCGCCTTGGCGCTGGTGGCGCGCTCGGCCTGCCGCCGCGCCTGTATCAGGTCGCCTTCACCTTTTCTGGCCTGCGACAGGTCGCGGAAGATCGCAAAGAATCGCGCGCTGTCCGGCCGGGTCCGGCCGATGGTCATCGACAGCGGAATGACGCTGCCGTCGCGCGCGCGGCCCAGCATGTCGCGGTCGTGGTTGAGAAGGCTCGTGACCGCGGCGGTCCTGACCTCATCGACATAGTCGTGCACCGCGCGCTGGCTGTCCGGCGCAAACAGGTCGCTGAAGTTCAGCGCGGCCATGTCATTGTCGTCGCGGCCGAACAGAACTTCTGCGCTGCGGTTGCACGAGAGCAGCCGGCCCTCGCCGCCGAACACCACAACGCCTTCAGCGGTGGAGTCGAGAATGGTGCCGAGTTCTTCGGCCTGGTTGCTGTCATCGCTGGCGGCGATAGGCGCAATCGCTGCTGTTGCGGCAGGCTCGATCCGGGCTTCGATGCGCGGCTCGGCGCGCGGACCGGAAAACACCAGTGCATGAGACGGCTGGCCATCCCATGTGATGGCGAACAGCCGCGCATCGGCAGGCTCGCCTTTGTCCGGGCCGTTCTTGCTGGTGGCAGCGATCACGACCGGCGTACCTGTTTCGGAGGTGCTGCTGGCGGTGCCTGCACCGGCCTCGACGGTCAGCGCATCGAGCCCGCCAGCCTCGGTCAGCGCATGAAGATCGTCATATCCGGTGGAGGCGAGAAACGCTCTGTTGGCGTAAAGCAAGCGGTCGAGCCGATACACCAGCACGCCGACGGGCAGGCGATCGAGCAGTTGCGAATCCTGCGCGGCATTCGCGCGCGGCAAAACCGGCTCGGGCTGGAGAAAAGCGGGAGGCTGTTCCAGCGCAGGGGCCTCGACAACAGGGGTATGCTGTTGCCCGGTGTCGTCGGCCGCGAACAATTCAGCCACCGACGCATCGGTCAACGTTTCGCTTTCGATGTTGTTATCGAGCCGCGCCGACAGCCGCCGCGCCAGTTCGTCGAAAGCGTTGCTCTCGACCGCGGTCAAGCCGGACGATTTCGGTTCGGCCCCCGGAAACGGGACGACGTTCTGAGAAATGTCCACGGCAGCCTTCGCTTCGGTCTTGGTTTCGATCTTGAGGAAACTGTCTTTCGGAAAGTTGTCGTTCGGAAAGTTGTCTTGCACGCTGCTTTCTGCGTGCGTCGTGTCTGCCGGAGGCTGGGCGCCTTCTGGCTGCAGCGTCTCTTCTGGCGGCTCGTCCGCAACGTCGTCGGCGATCGGTTCGTGCATTGTCACGTCAGGCATCGCCGGGTCTTGCGTCACCGGGTCATGGGTCGGTGCCGCTGCGGGTGGCTGCGAGGAATACAGGATGTCGTCGTGGCGCTGCGCGGCCAGTCGCGCCATGCCATCGACGTCGCGGCAGATACCGAAGCCGCGATAGCCGAGAAATTGTCCGTCGCGGTCGTAGATCGGCAGACCGGACAGTTCGACCGGCAGCCGCGCGCCCGCGCCGTCGGCGGGCCAGTTGACGACGATGTTGCTCCAGGTCTCGCGGGTTGCGACCGCAGCCGCCACATGATCTTCAGGATCAAGGTCGAGTGCGTTGGCGATCTCGCTCCATGGTCTTCCGAACGCGGCAGCGGTACGCGCGCCGATCAGGCGGGTGAATTCATCGAGGCCAAGCGAAAAGCGGCCGTCCTCATCCATGTGCCACATGAAGCGCAATGGATGCTGCCGTGGCGTCAGCGGTGGTTCGTCCATCTCGCGCAGCGTTGCCGAAACGTCACTTGCGGTCATCGCCGGTGCAACAGGCTTGCGGCGGTCGTCGTCGATATAGATTCGCGTCACATGATCCGCCGGAACGGTGTCGTGCGAAGGTTCGTCGAACGCCGAGCCGAAAACATCGACCGGCATTACCTCGGCAGATGCCTGCTGCGACGAAACGCCGGTGACGGCTGGCGCGATTGTGTCAGGCTGAACGGGTTCTGCGGGTGTTTCGGGCGCAATGACCACCGGCACCGGCTTTGCCATTGGCGTGGGTACGACGACGGTGTCGATCAATGCGACGAGAGCGGCCTCGTCGCCGGTTCCGACCCGATGCACGGTGATTCGACCAAGCGCCGTTTGCAGGGTTGCCTGTCCGTCGCGCAACGCGCCGTTGCGCGCGTCGTCGAAGCCGGGTCCGGTGAGATCGTTGAACAGTCCGGGGAAATTTTTCGAAAGCTCGTTGGCCCCCGCCAATGCGCCGTTCGGTGTGAAGGTCATGGCAGGCATGGCGACGCTGTCGACGAGATGCGCGAGCCGTTCAGTCAGCGGCACGGCACGTCCGATGGCCTCGGTGGCGGCGATCAGAATGCCGGTCGTCCCGTCAGCGAAGGTGAGACGCGCGCAGGAGCATGTCAGCAGGCGGCCGAGCGGCGCGCCGAAACCGCGCAGCCGTTCGAGCCTTGGCGCGCCGGACTGCGACAGTCGTGCCGCGAGTTGCGCCGCCTGACGGCGATGCGGATCGGCGGGGCCGATGGTTTTTTCAGACAAGGCGGCGTTGCGTTCGCCGAACAGCCGCGCGCCGATCGTATTGGCCCAGAGAATATGCGCGCCGTCGAGCGACCAGACCCACGCAGGCAGGCCGCTCGTCGCATGAACCGCAAGGCGCGGATCGCGGATGCCATGGAGCTGGAAATCGGCTTCGCTCATGTTCGACAACGGGCCTGTCATTCGCTGTCGCGCCGGATCGCGGCGCGGGAGATGGGATTGGCAGCCTTAACGAATGATTAGTATGGCGCGGCTGCCGCAAGGTCCACCAGTGTGGTGTGAGACTACCCATCCAAACCCGCGATAACGTTAATTCCCCCAGCGCCCTGAACCTCGGTGCCGTTCAGGCGTTGGGTGTTGCAAAAGATATTCAAACGTTCACGATACCCCTGCAGGAACTGTCGCTGCGCTGCGTCATATGCGGTGTCGCCCGGCGGTGAATTGCGCGGCGGACGGGACCGTTCGGACGGCACCGGCAACAGAGAGGATGCGACATGTCAGGCAATCAGTTCGAGATCCCGAAGGAAATGCGCTCGATGGCGGAAGCCAGTCTGGATCAGGCCCGCAAGGCCTTCGAATCCTTCATCAGCACCGCCCAGCAGACAGCTTCGGCGTTCGGCGGATCATCGTTCGGCGCGCCCGGCGAAGCGGCCAAAGACATCAGCGCCAAGGCCATCGGCTTTGCGGAGAAGAATGTGCAGTCCTCGCTGGCCTATGCGCAGCAGCTGATTCACGCCAAAGACCTGACCGAAGTGATGCGCCTCCACACTGAATATGTGCAGGGCCAGATGCGCGCTTTGGCAGAACAGGCCAGCGAAATGGGTCAGACCGTGACCCGCGCGGCGATGGACGCCGCCAAACCCAAATAATCCGCCATCCGGACGCGTCGAACCGTCAAAGCGGGTCTGATCCGGCAGCCATGCCGGGTCGGGCGGGTCTATTTTGTTGCATTGCACAAAATTCCGCGTATAGTGCCAAATAGATACTGACCTTGCACCGGCCTTTGAGCCTTGCGCAGCCAGTTGCGCCGTTCCGGCGGCTTCAATTCCAGACATAAGGAATGCCCAGATGAGCGCGAACGATCCTTTTTCGGTTGTCCCCTTCAAAGTCCCAGAGCAGTTTCGCGCCTTCGCCGAAATGGGCGTTTTTCAGGCTCAGGATGGCTATCAGAAGCTCAAGGACGCGGCCGTTTCCAACAACGGGGCTTTGGAGGCGATGGTGACGTCGGCCACCAAGGGTGCCGGCGACTTCACCTCGAAGGTGATCGGCATGGCCCAGACCAACACCGAAGCGGCCTTCGCCTTTACTCAAAGCCTGATGGGTGTGAAATCGCTGCCGGAAGCATTCGAGCTGATGAATACCCATGCCCGTAAGCAGTTCGAAGTTCTGACGGCGCAGTCTCAGGATCTTGCGGCCATGACCCAGAAGGCTGCGGCTGACGCGGTCGAGCCGATTGCCGCCGGTGCGGCAAAAGCCTTCAAGCCAGGCGCCTGATCGCTGTGCCTGTCGCCGGATACGGGGCATGCGAATGAACCGTTTCCGTATTCGCCGCCACCAATAGCGGGCTGTTTGCGACGCTGTTTCGGCAGGTCAAAGCGACTTGCCAAAGCGCGGCGTTGCACCTAGTTTCCCGCGAAATCGCCGCCCCCGGCGGAGCTGCCTTTCGGCGGCGGTTCGATTGAAAATGCAGTTGTAGCTCAGCTGGTTAGAGCGCCGGATTGTGGATCCGGAGGTCGGTGGTTCGATCCCACCCAACTGTACCACTTTCTCCCCATCCCAAATCCGAAGCGCTCAGGCGGACTGCGCCAGCAGGACGCGAACCTCGTCGCTTGTCGGGAGCGCATCCCCCGTGTGGGTCAGCGTCGCGAAGGTTGAGATCGGGGCGGGGCGTCCGACCAGATAGCCCTGAACCTCGTTGCAGAGTTCGGACTGCAGGAATGCCAGTTCCGCTGCCGTCTCGACGCCTTCCGCCAGCACCGGCAGTCCGAGACCGCGACCGAGGCCCAGCACGGCGCGCACGATGGTCGCCGCCTGTTCGTTGCTGTCGACCGCCTTGATGAACGATCCGTCGATCTTGATTTTGTCGAACGGGAACGCGCGCAGATTGGAGAGCGACGAATATCCGGTGCCGAAATCGTCCATCGCGATATGCACGCCGAGCGCCTTGATGCGCCGAAGCGTGTTGAGCGCGCGGTTGAGATCGCGCACCAGCGCGGTTTCGGTGATCTCGAGTTCCAGCCGGCTGGGGGCGAGGCCGGTTTCCAGCAGCACTTCATGCACGAGCTGCACGAAATTATCGTTGTAGATCTGAACCGCCGAGACGTTGACCGCGATGGTCAGAGGTTTCGGCCAGCTCGCGGCCTGTTTGCAGGCCTCGCGCAGAACCCACTCGCCGATACCGAGAATGGCGCCGGTTTCCTCGGCGATCGGAATGAACACAGCCGGCGAGATCGAACCGCGAGTCTTGTGAGACCAGCGCAGCAGAGCCTCGAAGCCGATCATGGTTCTGCTCTGGATGTCTTGCTGCGGCTGATAGACCAGCGTGAATTCACCGCGGGACACAGCCTGACGCAGATCATGCTCCAGCACCCGGCGGTCGTGAACTTCCGCACCCATCTTCGCTTCGAAGAAGCGATAGGTGGCGCGGCCTTCCATCTTGGCGCGATAGAGGGCCGTGTCGGCATGCATGAGAAGTGCTTCGCGATTGTCCGCATCATCCGGGAAGATCGCGATTCCGATACTGCAAGAAGTGATGTGATCGGTGCCTGACGTGTCGTCCTGTGATCGCAGCGCGTCGAGAATGCGATCGGCCATCCGCCCTGCCACTGCGGGGTTAGGCAGTTTGGGTACCAGAACCGCGAATTCGTCGCCGCCGAGGCGCGCAACCACGCAGGTTTTGTCGAGGATGGCTGTGACGCGCGATGCAATGGTTTGAAGAACTTTATCGCCGGCGGCATGGCCAAACAGGTCGTTGACCTCCTTGAACCTGTCCAGGTCGAAGCAAAGCACCGCGAATTTCTGACCGCCTGCCTTGGTCGCGGCGATCTCGAGATCGAGCCGCTCGTGGAAGGTGGCGCGATTTGGCAGCGAGGTCAGCGCATCGTGGTGCGCAAGATAGCGGATGTGCTGCTCGGCCTGTTTACGCGCCTGCAAGTTTCGGACGGCGATGACGTGATGGGCTTGTCCGCCGAAATCGATCGGACGCAGGATCAGTTCGACCGGGACGGTCGATCCGTCGGTATGGCGCAATTCCGCCTCGACAGGCTGGTTCGGCGCAGCGAACAGTTTCGCGCGGACATCGGCATCGGGAATGTATGTTGCCAGTTTTGCGCCGATCAGGCTGTCCGATGTGGATCCGACAAGCTGGGCAAAGCTGGTATTGGCGGTCACGGCGGTGTCGCCGTCGCACACCAGCAGGCCTTCGACGGCCGCATTGGCCAGACCGCGCATCCGGTCGGCTTCACGCGCCGAGCGGCGCTGATCGTGGATGTCGAGTGCGATGCCTGCCAGCGCCAGCAAAATGATGGTGAAGCTTGAAACGGCGACGCCGATGGCAAGCCATCCTGCGGGGATGGCTGCCTGTGAAATCGTCATCGTAGGGTCAGGGATGATCGCGACCGCGCCCATCGCCGTAAAATGATGGCTGCAGATCGCAAGCGTCAGCAGTAGCGCGCCGGCAATTTTCCAGCGCTGCGAACTGTCATGAAGCCCCGCCGGCAGTGCCGTCGCGCCAATCAGCGCACCAAGCACAATCGATGCGGCGACGAGCGTGGAATCCCACAGGATAATGCCCCCGATTTCAAAGGCTGCCATGCCAAGATAATGCATCGTGGCGATCCCGCCGCCGACGATGGCGCCGCCGAGCCATGGCCCGAACCGCCATGCAGGCAGCATTGCCATTGCGAGGCCCGCGCCGGTGAGCAGGATGGCTGCTGCGAGCGACAGGACGGTGAGAGCGATATTGTAGCCGCTCGGAATTCCGGGCGAGAACGCCAGCATGGCGATGAAATGGGTCGACCAGATGCCGAAGCCGGTCGAGATCGCGGACACGGCAAGCCAGACCGTGCGCATGTGACCGGACGACAGGCGCGCATGTCGCAGCAGGCTGATGGCTGCAAACGAAGCCAGGGTACAGATCACCGCGGCGAGACCCACGAGCCGCAAATCATGCGCCGTGACAAAACAATTGTAGACCTTGAGCATCGGGAAACCTGCACCGCGGGAATACGTTATCGAACGATCACTAGGGGAAAGTGCGTAAGAACAGGTAAATTCAGCGATGCTTGAAAGCACGAGAGCTTATGCGTGAATGCAGTTGCGACGTGACGATGCGTGTAAACGCATCGAATCATCGGGAATTTGTGCCCCGATGGGACAATCCATTCTGCGGGAATAGTTAAACGATTGATCCGAACCGAAAATGCTAACGCGCGATCAACTATGTCGCGAAATGGTAATTCGGTGATCGTGCCGGTCTAGCGATCCACGCGGCTGACGACATCCATCAGTTCGGCGATCTTGCGCCGTTGATCCGCTTTGTCGCCCGATGTGATCGCGTGCTCGACGCAGTGGGCGACATGGTCGCGCAGGATTTCCTCCTCGACCCGCCGCAATGCCGCGCGGGCTGCCGCGATCTGCGTGACGATGTCGATGCAATAGCGATCTTCATCGACCATGCCCGCGAGACCGCGAACCTGGCCCTCGATCCGTTTCAGCCTTTTCAGGCACGACGTCTTGATTTCCTGGCGCATGCCGTACTATATACCCCTATAGGGTATAGATTGCAAGTGAGGATTTGGACGATGGCGTCATCGGAGCAGCGGGAAAAACAAGCAGGCGGTTGCTGCGGCGGCCATGGGGTCCATGGTCATGGCGATGCGCACGCCGACGCGCATCATCATGCGGCGGGTCACACGCACACTGACGCAGATCAAGCGGGCAAGGCGATTGATCCCGTCTGCGGAATGACCGTCACCGTCGCGACGGCCAAGCATCGCTTTGCCTATAAGGGGCAGGACCACTTCTTCTGCTCGGCCGGTTGCCGAACCAAGTTCGAAGGCAACCCGGAGAAATATCTCGCGCCGAAATCATCCGCGCCCGAAGAGAAACTGCCGGAAGGCACGATCTACACCTGCCCGATGCATCCTGAAGTCCGTCAGGCCGGGCCGGGCAGCTGTCCGATCTGCGGCATGGCACTCGAGCCGGAAACCGTTTCGCTGGACGATGCGCCCGATCCCGAACTGATAGATATGACACGGCGGTTCTGGATCGCGCTGGCGCTGACGCTGCCGGTGTTCGTCGTCGATATGGCGGCGCATCTCGGCGGCATCCATCTGCTGCAGGCGCAGGCGTCGAACTGGCTGGGCTTCGCGCTGGCGACGCCGGTGGTGCTGTGGGCGGGCTGGCCGTTCTTCCAGCGCGGCTGGCAGTCGATCAAAACACGCAACCTCAACATGTTCACGCTGATCGCGATGGGCACGGGCGTGGCCTATATCTACAGCGTGGTCGCGACGCTGGCGCCGGATCTGTTCCCGCAGGCGTTCCGCGATCACCACGGCGCGGTGGCGGTGTATTTCGAAGCCGCCGCGGTGATTACCGTTCTCGTGCTGCTCGGTCAGGTGCTCGAACTGCGCGCCCGTGCGCAAACCTCCGGCGCGATCCGCGCGCTGCTCGGTCTTGCGCCGAAGACGGCGCGGCGCATCTCGGAAGCCGGCGACGAGGACATCGAGATCGAGGCAATCGCGGTCGGCGATCTGCTGCGCGTGCGGCCGGGCGAAAAAATCCCGATCGACGGCGTCGTGACCGAAGGCTCATCGCTGGTGGATGAATCTCTCGTTACCGGAGAATCGATGCCGGTGAAGAAAACCACGGATGCGAAGGTGATCGGCGGCACCGTCAACCAGAGCGGCGGTCTGGTGATCCGCGCGGAGAAGATCGGCCGCGACACCATGCTGGCGCGGATCGTCGATCTGGTGGCGCGGGCACAGCGCTCGCGCGCGCCGGTTCAGCGTCTCGCCGACTATGTCGCGGGCTGGTTCGTGCCGGTGGTGATTGCAGCGGCACTCGCAGCGTTCGCCGTATGGGCCATGTTCGGTCCAGAGCCGCGGCTGACCTATGCGCTGGTCGCGGCGGTCACTGTGCTGATTATTGCGTGCCCCTGTGCGCTCGGTCTTGCCACCCCGATGTCGATCATGGTCGGCGTCGGGCGCGGTGCGCGTTCCGGCATCCTGATCCGCGACGCCGAAGCGCTGGAACGGATGGAGAAGGTGGATACGCTGGTGATCGACAAGACCGGCACGCTGACGGAAGGCAAGCCGAAGGTCGTGACGATTGTCGCCGCCGATGGATTCGAGCGCAGCGAATTGCTGCGGCTTGCCGCCAGCGTCGAGCGTGCCAGCGAGCATCCGCTGGCGTTCGCGATCCTGAATGCTGCGAAGCAAGAAGGCCTCGCGCTGGGCGATGTGCAGAACTTCGATTCCCCCGTCGGCAAGGGTGCCATGGGCACGGTCGATGGCCGCAGCGTCGTGCTCGGCAATGCCGCGATCATGCAGCAGTCGAACATCGATACGGCGCCGCTGGAGAAAGCCGCGCGCGATCAGCGCGAGGG
>CALRLJ020000035.1:0-16090 GCA_943368635.1 Sediminibacterium ginsengisoli
AACAAGTCGCCCAGGCCGCCACCGAACTCTCCGAACTGGCAAAACATACGGCGGACGCGCAGCGCGAAATCGTGTCGACGGTTCAGGCCGTGGTGAAATCATCAGCCTATATCTACGCCTCCGGATCGCATCAGGGCCGCGGCTGCGCCGTCATGCGCGCCAGCCTTCGGGTTGATTTGCCCTGGATCCGAAACATTTCCATCGTTGGGCCGCAAGGCCGGATCGAGTGCTCGACAACGCCGAGCATCGTCGGCTTCGATCTCAGCGAGCGCGACTACCTCCGCAAGGCGCGTGAAACCCACGACTTCGTCCTCAGCGATTACATTCCGAGCCGCATAACCAGTCTTCCGACAATGGTGGCCGCCTACCCCGTCTCCGCCGTCGATGGCGGGCAGGAATCCGTGGTGATCGCGGCTATCGACCTCAAATGGATGTCGCAGTTGCTGGTCAACCGCGGCGAGCGATCCGGCGTGTCAGTCGTTCTTGTCGATGGCGCGGGAACGATCCTCGCGTCTCCGCCTGAAAGCGCGAATCTGGTCGGACAAAAGCTCAAGGATACGTCGCTTCTCGAAGCCGTCACGCTTCGCGAAATCAATCTCGAGCGCGAGTAAGGCTCGATATTCTTAGAAACGGCAGACGGAGAAAAGAAGGCCGTGTCGTTCGCCCGTGTCACCGGCACGCGCGCGCGCATGATCGTCAGCATCAACCAGTCCGTCATGCTGGGCGGCATCAATCGCGAGATCAGAACCGCCTATCTGCAGCTCGGCTTTGTCGGGCTCATCACCTTGCTCGGCGCGTGGTTTGCCGGCGAACGTCTTATTATGCGCCCCGTCCGCACGATGACCGACATGGCCAACCGGTTGGGTCGCGGTGAATTGTCTGCACGTGCATCGGCCGCGACGCTGCCGCCCGAATTCGTGCCGCTCGCCAAGGCCTTCGATACAATGGCCTCGCAACTGTCCGAGCGCGAGCGGGAGATGGCCGCGGCCAATGACCGGCTCACCGTCATCGCCTCGCTCGATCTTGTGTCCGGCCTGGCGAACCGCCGCGGCTTCCAGAGCCGGCTCGAATTCGAATGGATGAAGGCGCTGCAATCCGACAGCCGCCTGTCGGTGCTGATGATCGACGTCGATCACTTCAAGTTGTTCAACGACGCCTACGGCCATCCGGAAGGGGATGCCTGCCTCAGCCGCGTTGGCGAAGTGCTGGCCGGCATCGCCAATTCATCCGGCGGCTTCGCAGCCCGCTACGGTGGCGAGGAATTCTGCCTGCTGCTGCCCAATAGCGATCCGGCGAAAGCCATGCAGGTGGGCGAGCAAGTGCGCGCGTCCGTTGAGAGTCTTGCGGTTCCGCACCTCACCAGTCCGGGCCAGATCGTCACCGTCAGCGTCGGCGTCGCCACCATTGCGCCGGGCGACGACACCCAGCCGCAGGACGACCTGATCGAGGCCGCCGACGCGGCCCTGTACGCGGCCAAGCGCCGGGGCAGGAACGCTGTGGTCGAGCACGGCCTGATCCGGTCCGCCGAGCGGCCGATTTCGCTGGCCGGCTAGGCCTTATCTGCGCCTAAACCGTTGACCCCTCGCGGTCTTTTATGGCTAGTCTGCCGCCTCCCTATCCCCTTTTGGCAGACGACCGATCCGATGAGCACCGAACGTTACAACGCCCGCGAATCCGAACCGCGCTGGCAGAAGCTGTGGGATGAGCAGGCGATTTTCGCCACGCGCAACGACGATCCCCGGCCGAAATATTATGTGCTCGAGATGTTTCCCTATCCATCGGGGCGCATCCATATGGGTCACGTCCGCAATTACACGATGGGCGACGTTGTCGCGCGTTTCATGCGTGCCAAAGGCTTCAACGTGCTGCATCCGATGGGCTGGGATGCCTTCGGCCTGCCGGCGGAAAACGCCGCCATCGAGCGCAAGGTCGCTCCGAAAGCGTGGACCTACGAAAACATCGCAGCGATGAAAAAGCAGCTCCAGACCATGGGGCTGTCGCTCGACTGGGCGCGCGAATTCGCGACCTGCGATCCGAGCTATTACAAACATCAGCAGAAGATGTTTCTGGATTTCATGAAGGCGGGGCTGGCCGAGCGCGAGAAGCGCAAGATCAACTGGGATCCGGTCGACATGACCGTGCTCGCCAACGAGCAGGTGATCGACGGACGCGGCTGGCGTTCCGGTGCTGTGGTCGAACAGCGCGAGATGAACCAGTGGGTCTTCAAGATCACGAAATATTCGCAGGAGCTGCTCGACGCGCTGGATAAGCTGGACCGCTGGCCGGACAAGGTGCGGCTGATGCAGCGCAACTGGATCGGCCGGTCCGAAGGCTTGCTGATTCGCTTCGCGCTCGACGCTGCAACCGCGCCAAACGGCGAGAGCGAACTCAAGATTTTCACGACGCGTCCCGACACGCTGTTCGGCGCCAAGTTCATGGCGATCGCGGCCGATCATCCGCTGGCGCAAGCCGCCGCCTTGAAGAATCCGAAACTTGCCGCGTTCATCGCCGAGACCAAGCGTCAGGGCACCGCGCAGGAAATCATCGACACCGCCGAGAAGCAGGGCTTCGACACCGGCATCAAGGCGATCCATCCGCTCGACCCGGACTGGAAGCTGCCGGTTTACGTCGCCAACTTCGTGCTGATGGAATACGGCACCGGCGCGATCTTCGGTTGCCCTGCGCACGACCAGCGCGACCTCGATTTCGTCAACAAGTACAATCTCGGCAACACGCCCGTGGTGTGCCCCGAAGGCCAGGATCCAAAGACGTTCGTCATCACCGACACCGCCTATGACGGCGAGGGCCGCATGATCAACTCGCGCTTCCTCGACGGCATGACCATCGAGGCGGCGAAGGAAGAAGTCGCCAAACGCCTTGAAGGCACGACGCGCGGCAACGCGCCGGTCGGGGAACGGCAGGTGAACTTCCGCCTGCGCGACTGGGGCATTTCACGCCAGCGCTATTGGGGATGCCCGATTCCCGTCATCCATTGCCCCAAATGCGATGTGGTGCCGGTGCCGGATTCCGATTTGCCGGTTGTGCTGCCGGAGGATGTGAACTTCGACAAACCGGGCAACGCGCTCGACCATCATCCGACCTGGAAGCATGTCTCCTGCCCACAATGCGGCGGCAAGGCGCTGCGCGAAACCGACACGATGGATACGTTCGTCGATTCGTCGTGGTACTTCGCGCGCTTCACCGATCCGTGGAACGAGAACGCGCCGACGACACCTGCGGTCGCCAATCACATGATGCCGGTCGATCAGTATATCGGCGGCGTCGAACACGCGATTCTGCATCTGCTGTATTCGCGCTTTTTCACCCGCGCGATGAAAGCCACAGGCCATGTCGGCATGGATGAGCCGTTCGCCGGCATGTTCACGCAAGGCATGGTGGTTCATGAAACCTACAAGAAGAAAGACGGCACATTCGCCTCGCCGGCCGAAATCAACATCGAGACCGTCGGCGACAAGCGCAGCGCGACATTGCTGACAACGAAAGAGCCGATTGAAATCGGTTCGATCGAGAAGATGTCAAAGTCGAAACGCAACACAGTCGATCCCGACGACATCATCGGCACCTACGGCGCCGACACCGCGCGCTGGTTCATGCTGTCCGATTCGCCGCCCGACCGCGACGTGATCTGGAGCGAAGAAGGCGTGCAGGGCGCCGGCCGGTTCGTGCAGCGGATCTGGCGGCTGGTGAATACCGCCGCCCCGCATTTGCCGAAACCCGGCACCGCAATCGCGGATACCGACAGCGCATTGGCGCTGCGTCGTGTAGCGCATCGCACCCTCGCCGATGTCTCGGTCGCCATCGAGCGGCTGCGGTTCAACACCGCGATTGCCAAGCTCTATACGTTTGTCGGCGCACTGGCGGACGCCGTCGAGGGACCGGCCAAATCTCTGGAAACCGATCCCGCGGTTGCAGCCGCAGCCCGGGAGGCCTTCGACATTCTGGTCCGGCTGATTTCCCCGATGATGCCGCATCTGGCCGAGCAATGCTGGCAGGTGCTGGGCCATTCGGAGCTGGTTTCCGAGGCAAAATGGCCCGAAACCGAGGCCAGATTGCTGATCGACGACACAATTACGCTGCCGGTGCAGGTTAATGGCAAGAAGCGCTCGGATGTCACGGTGGCCCAAAATGCTTCAAACGCAGAAATTGAGGCTGCCGTTTTGGCACTCGATGCAGTAAAATCGGCCTTGGACGGGAAATCTCCCCGAAAAGTCATCATCGTTCCGCAGAGGATCGTGAATGTCGTGGTTTAGTACGCGCATCGCAGCCCGGCTTGTCGCCGTGGCCGCCCTTGCGGCCCTGACGGCCGGGTGCTTCCAGCCGATGTACGGCGAGCGCAGTGCGACTGGTGGGTCCGCCTTGCGCGAGAAGCTGCAGGGCGTCGAAGTTCCTCCGCTCAATCTGCCCAACGGTTCGCGCGAAGCGCGGCTTGGCGTCGAGATTCGCAACTCGCTGATGTTCAGCATGTACGGCAGCGCCGTCGGCGGCCCGCCGACCCATCGCCTCCTGATGCGCATCACCACGTCGCGGCTGTCGATCATCGTCGATCCGACCACGGCCCGGCCCGACATCGAAAACTACGGTATCGATGCCACGTATGAGCTGAAAGATAACGCCACCGACAAGACGGTGCTGACCGGAACGACCTTCTCCCGTGTGTCCTACGATATTCCGGGACAGGCGCAGCGTTTCGCGCGCTCGCGCGGATTGCGTGACGCCGAAGACCGCGCCGCCAAGGTCATCGCCGACAACATCAACCAGCGCCTTGCGTCCTTCTTCATCGCCGGCACCTGATCGACAATCGAGATAATTGTGGTCGCGCTTCGTGGGAAAGAAATCGACGCATTTCTGGCCCGGCCCGATCCGTCGCGGCCGATCATCCTGCTGTATGGACCTGACACAGGCCTTGTGCGCGAGCGCGCCGACGCCTTGATGGCGTCCGCCGTCGACGATCCGAACGATCCGTTTTCACTTGTCAGGATGGACGGCGACGAACTCGCCGCCGAACCCTCACGTCTCGTCGATGAAGCCATGACTGTACCCTTGTTCGGCGGCCGCCGCGCGATTCGCATTCGCGCCGGCTCCCGCAGTTTTGCCAGCGGCATCGACACGCTCGCAGAGATGCAGCCGCAGGATTGCCGCATCGTGATCGAGGCCGGTGAATTGCGCCCGGAAGCGCCGTTGCGAAAGGCGTGCGAAAAAGCCAAGACCGCGGTGGCCATCGCCTGCTACGCTGATACCGAGCGCGACCTCGCACGGCTGATCGACGACGAACTGCGCGCCGCAAAACTGACGATAGCATCGGACGCGCGCGCGGCGCTGACATCGTTGCTCGGCGGCGACCGCCAAGCGTCGCGCAATGAAATTCGTAAAGTCGCGCTCTACGCCCATGGCCAGCGCGAAGTCTCGCTCGACGACGTGGTGGCCATCGTCACCGACGCGTCGGGCCTGGCGCTCGATCCGATTGTCGATAGTACCTTTGCCGGGCGCGCGGCCGACGTCGAAATCCTGTTCGCCAAGGCGATGGCCGCGGGCACCTATCCAGGTTTGATTATCATGTCGGCGCAGCGCCACGCGGCGCTGTTGCACAAGGCCCGGCTGTCGATCGAAGAAGGCCGCAGCGAACTCGACGCGCTGGACAGCGGATTCCCCCGGCTGCACTTCTCGCGCAAGACACTGGTTGAGACGGCGTTACGCAACACAAGCCCGGAGCGTATGGCGCGGGTCATGGCGCAGCTGGCCGATGCGGCATTCGACATGCGCAAGCAGTCGTCGCTGGCTGAAGTTATCGCGCAACGCGCGCTGCTGGCGATTGCAGTCAATGCGCGGCGGCGGGGCTAGGTTTACCGCCCCGCTTCGAGCCGCCGCAAAATCTCATCGAGCTGATCGAGATCGGTGTATTTGATTTGCACCGTGCCGCCCGGATTGCGGTGATCGACGCTCACCTTCAGACCGAGCACATCGCTGACGCGCTTTTCGAGCGCCAGGGTGTCGGAGTCTTTCGCGGCTGTGCCTGCGCGCGCCTTCTGCGGCTTGCGCTCCGGCACACCTTCATCATGTGCAAGCGCTTCGGTCTGGCGCACGTTCAGACCTTCCTCGACGATGCGCTTCGCCGCTGCCGCTGCGTCCGGCAGATTGATCAACGCGCGCGCGTGCCCGGCGGACAGCTTGCCTTCGGCGATATAGGCCTGAACCTGATCCGGCAGCTTCGTGAGGCGCATCATGTTCGCGACATGGCTGCGGCTCTTGCCGACGATCTTGGCAATATCTTCCTGGCTGCGTTTGAATTCAGCGGCAAGCGCGTGATAGCCCTGCGCTTCTTCCATCGCATTCAGATCAGAGCGCTGCACGTTCTCGATGATCGCGATCTCGAGCGCGTCGCTGTCGTTCACTTCAACGATAACAATCGGCACATCGTGCAGACCGGCGCGCTGCGACGCGCGCCAGCGACGCTCGCCGGCGATGATTTCGAAACGATCCGTCGCACCCTTTACCGATCGCACCACGATCGGCTGGATGACGCCGTGCTGCTTGATCGATGCCGACAACTCATCGAGTTCGGCGTCGGAAAAAGTCCGGCGCGGATTGCGCGGATTGGCTTTAAGAAATTCAATCGGAACGCGGCGCGGCGTGCGCGACGGACGATCGACGTGAGCCGCCTCGCCGCCGACATCGCCTATCAGACTTGCAAGACCGCGACCCAGTCGCGAACGCTCGTCGGCCATTGCCGTCTCCCTTGCACTCAACCCACGCACTCCCGACATCGCTTCAACCTGATCTCAACTCGTCCAGTGATATTAGTGCGCGCGCAACTCGCGCTCGCGCTGAATGACTTCGGTCGCGAGTTTCAGGTAGGCCTCAGAGCCGACGCATTTGAGATCGTAAACCAGCACAGGCTTTCCGTAGGACGGCGCTTCGGAAATGCGCACGTTGCGCGGGATCATGGTGTCGTACACTTTCTTGCCCATGAACTGGCGCACGTCGGCGACAACCTGATTCGACAGATTGTTGCGCGAGTCGAACATCGTCAGCACGATGCCGTGAATCGACAGCGTCGGATTAAGCGTGGAGCGCACCTGCTCAACGGTCTGCAGCAGTTGCGACAGGCCTTCCAGCGCGAAGAACTCACACTGCAGCGGCACGAGAATCGCGTGCGACGCCGCCATGGCGTTGACGGTGATGAGATTGAGCGACGGCGGGCAATCGACCAGCACGTAAGTGTAGTCGGTGTCCGGCGCGACGTTGACGTTCAATTCGGCGATCGCATCGCGCAGACGAAAAGCACGATCGCGGGTGGTGCCGAGTTCAAGCTCGAGGCCCGACAGATCCATGGTCGAAGCCGCGATATGCAGGCGAGGGACAGCCGTCGGGATAATCGCCTCGCGCAGCTTGGCCTCGCCGATCAGCACGTCATAGGTCGAGCAATTGCGATTGCGGCGGTCGATGCCGAGGCCGGTCGACGCGTTGCCCTGCGGATCGAGATCGACGATCAGCACCCGCTCGCCGATAGCAGCCAGTGCAGTTCCGAGATTGATGGCGGTCGTTGTCTTGCCGACGCCGCCCTTCTGATTGGCCAGCGCCAGAATACGCGGGTGGCCCCGCTCGCCCGTCGCCGTGCCGTTCTCGCCTTCAAAAATTCCGTCGATGCCAACCATGTGCCTGGCCGCCTTGTACTTGTGACTGCTGGACGCTTACCGCCGCTCAATCCTATTGAGTTCGACGATCCAGCCGTGTCCGCCGGTGCGGCTGGGATGCAAAACAGGCTCGATACTCCAGTATTTAGTAGCTTCCGTCAATTCGGACTCTATATCTTGTCCCTTTAGGAAGAGTGCTTTCGCGCCTCGCCTCACCAGAGGCTCCGCGTAGCCCAGCAACATATGTAGTGGAGCAACCGCGCGGGCGGTGACGCAATCGACCGGCGCCTGCAAACTATCCACATAATCCCCGATGTCCGCGAGGATAACTGAGCCGGCGCCTCCTGTGACCCGCAATGCCTCGCGCAGAAACGCGGCTTTCTTGGCGTTGCGCTCCACAAGCTGGACGGCCGCACCGTCATGCTCGGCCATGGCGCAAGCCAGCACCACGCCGGGGAAACCTCCGCCGCTGCCGAAGTCGAGCCAGGATCTTGCGGATGGCGCGAGATCCAGAAGTTGCAACGAATCGGCGATGTGCCGAGTCCAGAGCTGCGGAAGCGTAGACGGCGCGATCAGATTGGTTTTGGCCTGCCATTTCACCAGCAGGCTGACATAGCGGTCGAGCCGGGCTTCTGTTTCACGTGAAACAGGAGTCAGGGCCAAGGCGGCAGCCTTGTCCGACGCCGGGATGGAAGCGAGGGCCGGTTTGGCCATGGGATGCGCCTATGCCGAAACTGCGGAAGACCGGCGCGCCTCGCGGCGCAGGTAAGCGGCCAGAATTGCCAGTGCCGCCGGCGTCATCGCCTCGATCCGGCCCGCCTGCCCGATGGTCCGGGGTCGCACCGTCTCAAGCTTCTGCCGGGCTTCGTTTGAAAGGCCCGGAACAGCCTGATAATCCACATCGATCAGAACCAGACCCTCGTCGCGGCGGAAGGCCTGCACATCGGCAGCCTGGCGAGCGAGATAGACGTCATACTTGGCGTCGATTTCCAGATGGACCGCGATCTTCGGATCGATCGCACTGAGTTGCGGCCAGATCGACGTGACGTTGGCCCATTCGACCTCGGGATAGGCCAGCATTTCAAACGCCGTGCGGCGCTGGCCGTCATGGTTGAGCATCAGGCCGTGCTTTGCGGCTTCATTCGGTGTCACCGAGAGCGATTTTGCTAATGATTTCGCGATATTAAGCGCGTCCATCTTGGCGGCATGCCGCCCTGCCCGCACCGTTCCGACGCAGCCCAGGGCAATGCCTCGATCGGTCAGGCGCTGGTCGGCGTTATCCGCTCGCAGCGTCAGACGGTATTCGGCCCGCGAGGTGAACATCCGGTACGGCTCGGTAATACCGCGCGAGGTCAGATCGTCGATCATCACACCGAGATAGCCGTCTGCACGATCGAACACTGCCGGTTCACCACCGCCCGCCAGAAGCGCGGCATTCAGTCCCGCCACAAGCCCCTGCGCCCCGGCCTCTTCATAACCGGTGGTGCCGTTGATCTGTCCCGCCAGGAAAAGCCCCGGCACCCGCTTGGTCTGGAGGGTCGGCTCCAGTTCGCGGGGATCGACATGGTCATATTCGATGGCATAACCCGGACGGACCATTTTCACATGTTCAAGGCCCGGAATGCTGGCCAAAATGGCCTGCTGGACCTCTTCCGGCAGCGAAGTCGAGATGCCGTTGGGATAAACCGTGCTGTCATCTAGGCCTTCCGGCTCCAGAAAGATCTGATGCCCGTCGCGGTCGCCGAACCGGACGATCTTGTCCTCGATCGAGGGGCAATAGCGCGGCCCGGAGCTTTTGATCTGGCCGGAATACATCGGCGAGCGATGGACATTGGCCCGGATGATCTCGTGGGTGGCGTTGGTCGTCCGGGTGATGCCGCATTCGATCTGCGGGGTCGAAATCCGGTCGGTCAGCACCGAAAACGGCTCGATCGGGTCGTCACCGGGCTGCATGTCCACGGAAGACCAGTCGATGGTCGATCCATCGAGCCGCGGCGGCGTTCCGGTCTTGAGCCGGCCGAGCACAAAGCCCGCACGCTCAAAGGACTTCGAAAGACCCATCGCCGGAGCTTCACCGACCCGTCCGGCGGGCCAGTTCTTTTCACCGAGATGAATCAGACCACGCAGGAAGGTGCCGGTGGTCACAACAACGGCGCCGACGGCGAATTCCCGGCCGTCACCGAGCTTAATTCCGCAAATCCGGCCCTCGGCGAGCAAAAGCTCGTCCGCTTCGCCTTCAATCACGGCCAAATTGGGTGTTTCGCTGATTTCCGCCTGCATCGCTGCCGCATAGAGCTTGCGATCGATCTGGGCGCGGGGACCGCGCACCGCAGGCCCTTTGCGGCGGTTCAAAACCCGGAACTGGATGCCGCCGCGATCCGCGATCCGGCCCATCAGCCCATCGAGGGCGTCGATTTCCCGGACCAGATGGCCCTTTCCGAGGCCTCCGATAGCGGGATTGCAGGACATTGCACCGACGGTCGCGAACTGATGGGTGACCAGGGCGGTTTTCGCCCCGGCGCGCGCAGACGCCGCCGCAGCTTCGCAGCCGGCGTGGCCTCCCCCGATCACAATGACGTCGAATGTGGTCCGCATCGGCAGACTTCTATCGCTTTGGTGCGAAAGCTGAAAGACGGAAATAACGCACGGCTGTTTCACGTGAAACAAAGCCGGGTGGAACTTGTTTCACGTGAAACAGGGCCACTGGCCGACTGGCCCATTCCAGCAGGCCATTGGCCTACCGGTCAGATCACTTGCCGATGCAGAATTCCCGAAAGATGACGTCGAGAATATCCTCAACATCCACCCGGCCGGTCAGTCGCCCCAATGAATGAATCGCGATTCGTAACTCTTCAGCCAAAAGCTCGTCGCCTCGATCCGCCGAGCGCCCTGCCCGCTCCAGCGCATCGACCGTTTCCCGCAGCAGAGTCCGGTGGCGGGCGCGGCTGACCAGCGCCATCTCGCCCGCCCCGAAATAGTCCTGGACGTAGGACACCAGCGCCGCGATCAGCTCGGCCACGCCATCGCCGCGCGCGGCGGAAATATCGAACCGCACCCTCGCCGCATCTTTCTCGCCTGCCACCAGATCGACCTTGTTGCGCACGATCCAGACCGGCGCATGGTCGTCTTCGCTTTGCGGTGACGCCACGCCGCTGTCGTTCGCGTCGACTAGCCACAACACCAGATCCGATGTGCGCGCACGATCACGCGCGCGGCGCACGCCTTCCTGCTCGACAGGATCGACAGTATCGCGCACGCCTGCGGTGTCGATCAGCGTCACCGGATAGCCGTCGAGATCGAGATGCACTTCGATGACGTCGCGCGTCGTGCCGGCATGCGGCGACACGATTGCAGCTTCGCGCCGCGCCAGACGATTGAGCAGCGTTGACTTGCCGGCATTCGGCGGGCCGGCAATCGCAACCGTCAGGCCTTCACGCAAACGTTCGCTTTGTGCCGATGAAATAAGGGTTTCTTGAATTTCCGATTTCAGCGCCGAGATTTTTTTCAATGCCGGTGCGACCAATTCCGCCGACACGTCGCCCTCGTCGGAAAAGTCGATGCCCGCTTCGATCAGCGCCGAAGCTGCAATGATCTGCTGCCGCCAGCTCTCGGCTTTCGCACCGAGCAATCCTTTCAGATGCCGCAACGCCTGACGGCGCTGGCGATCGGTGTCGGCATGAATCAGATCGTCGAGACCTTCGGCTTCGGTGAGATCGAGTTTACCGTTCTCGAAAGCGCGGCGGGTGAATTCACCGGGCTCCGCCGGACGCAAGCCGTCGATAACTCCGAGCGCATCGAACATCGCCGCGATCACCGCGCGGCCGCCGTGAACGTGAAACTCCGCGACGTCTTCTCCGGTCGCACTGTGCGGCGCCGGAAACCAGAGCGTGACCGATTCGTCGAGCGCGCTGCCGTCTGTGCCGCGCAAGGTGGCAACATGGGCGAGGCGAGGTGAGGGTAACTTTCCGCACAGCCGCTCCACCGCAGTCCGGGCCTGCGGGCCGGAGACGCGAATCAGGGCAATCGCCGAAGGTGCGCGTCCGGAGGACAGAGCGAAGATGGTCTGATCGGGAGAATGCATGGCCTATTTGTCGGACACAGATCGGGCAGGCAATACAAATCCCCGTCCGCGGCAAGATCGATCGATGCTGCGATGCAATATGCTGCAGTCATGGTTGCAACATCGGCTTATTGCGCCGCACCATATCAAGCTCGTTCCCGATACCTGGCCGGCATTGGCTTCCAGCCCCGCCAGAACCCACCTTGTGGGAACTTCGGCATCCGAGACGGTCCCAAGCCCATTAAATACAAATTAGGCATCGCGAAAATCATTCGCCGGTCACCCAGCCGGAGCGAACGAAGCTTGCGCATCGCAGAGCTATACAGAAGCCATGACCACCGCCATCTCCCTGTCGCAGCCATCCTATCGGCAGCGTGCCCGCATTATCTGGCTGCTGATCGCAGCAATGGCGGCAGCCGTTGCGATCTCTTTCTTATTGCTTGGACTGAGCATCGACCTGCGCAGCAATCCCGCATTGATCGCGAGCTGCATCGGATACGCGGGCTTCTGTTATATCTACACCAAGATCCGGCGGGACGAACGTATTGCCTCCGCAGCAATTACCGCCGGTCAGTTGTTCCTGGTGCTTTTCATCGGGCTGCTGTTGACCTATGCGGCGACCGCAACTGCGATGCCCTATCGCGACGCGGAGTTGTATGCGCTGGACCAATGGCTCGGGCTTGACCGGAAAACCTACCTCGCATTCATCGCGCACCACGCGCTGCTGCAGCAAATTCTCGATGCAGCCTATCTGTCGATTCAACCGCAGACCGTGCTGGTGCCGTTCGTGCTGATCATGGCCGGACAATTGCCGCGGCTGCAAAGCTTCATCGTCGCCTTCGGTGTCGCATTGATCGTCACCGCGATCACAGCCAGTTTCATACCCGCCGTCAGCGCGTTCATTCACGTCGATCTCGGGCCGCAGGGTTATGCGGCGCTACCGGCCGGCCACTATACTCACGTCCCGACACTCGAAGCGCTGAGATCCGGCGCCATGCACGCAATCCCCCTCAACAACCTTGAAGGGCTGATTACATTTCCGAGCTTTCATACCGCGAACGGAATTCTCTTCGCCTGGGCGTTCTGGAAAGTCCCGTATGTGCGATGGGCCGGTATAGCAGTGAATGCGCTTTTGATCCTGAGCACACCGACCGCCGGCGCTCACTACTTCGTCGATGTCGCCGCTGGAGCTGTGGTCGCGTTGCTGTCCATCGCAATGGCCGGCTGGATTCTCAGGCCACGTCCCGCGATCGATAAACAGAAATCCGCGGCTGTCGACATCGGATCAATCGAAAAAATACCCGGCACACCAACGCAATCTTGCGCTGACGGCCGGGCATAAACCAGCAGGCACCTGCCAGACGGCAGGTGCCGTCATTATTGACGTCAGGTGTTCATCGACTCGAAGAATTCCGCGTTGTTCTTGGTGTTGCGGAGCTTGTCGAGCAGGAAGTCGATGGCGTCCATCGTGCCCATCGGATTGAGAATCCTGCGCAGCACATACATCTTCTTGAGCAACTGCGGATCGGTGATGAGCTCTTCCTTGCGCGTACCGGAGCGCGAAATATCGATCGCCGGGAAGGTGCGCTTGTCGGAGACCTTGCGGTCGAGAATAAGCTCCGAGTTGCCGGTGCCCTTGAACTCTTCGAAAATCACTTCGTCCATGCGGCTGCCGGTGTCGACCAGCGCAGTCGCAATGATCGTCAGCGATCCGCCTTCCTCGATGTTACGCGCGGCACCGAAGAAACGCTTCGGACGCTGCAACGCGTTGGCATCGACGCCGCCGGTCAGCACCTTGCCGGATGACGGCACCACGGTGTTGTAGGCGCGGCCAAGGCGGGTGATCGAATCGAGCAGGATGACAACGTCGCGGCCGTGCTCGACCAGGCGCTTGGCCTTCTCGATCACCATTTCCGCAACCTGCACGTGACGCACGGCAGGCTCGTCGAAGGTCGAGGAAACAACTTCGCCCTTCACCGAACGCTGCATGTCGGTGACTTCTTCCGGACGTTCATCGATCAGAAGGACGATCAGATAACATTCCGGATGGTTGGCTGTGATCGAATGCGCGATGTTCTGCATCAGCACGGTTTTGCCGGTGCGGGGAGGGGCCACGATCAGGGCGCGCTGACCTTTGCCGATAGGCGCCACGATGTCGATAACGCGCGCGGAAAGATCCTTGCGGGTCGGGTCTTCAAGCTCGAGACGGAAGCGCTCGTCCGGAAACAGCGGCGTCAGGTTGTCGAAATTGACCTTGTGCTTGGATTTCTCCGGGTCTTCGAAATTCAGCGTGTTGACCTTCAACAGCGCGAAGTAGCGTTCGCCTTCCTTCGGGCTGCGAATATGGCCTTCGATGGTATCACCGGTGCGCAATCCAAACCGGCGAATCTGCGACGGCGAAACATAGATGTCGTCGGGACCGGGCAGATAGTTAGCATCCCATGAGCGCAAGAATCCGAAGCCGTCGGAAAGAACTTCGACGACGCCTTCACCGATGATGTCGGTTTCCTGGATCGCAAGCTGCTTGAGAATGGCGAACATCAGCTCCTGCTTGCGCATGGTGCTGGCATTTTCGACCCCAAGCTCTTCAGCGAACGAGACAAGCTCCGCCGGTGTTTTGGTTTTGAGGTCTTGTAGTTTGATTTCCCGCATTGGGGTTGTCCTGTGGAGCGTGTGGAAAAAAGAAGGGGGAGGGGAGCGGAAGGTTCAGTCTGCTGACGACATACGGACTACAAAGACAACTGGAAGTCCGCAGGTCTTGAGCGAGGAAGGTGCCGGGAGGCTTCGAACCTGATGTGGCGGCCGGTCCAACAGTGAGACCGGGACTCAACCACATCCGCCTGCGTTCGGTGGGATGAAGGATATATAGAAAATCGTCCGGCTCCACGCAAGCAGGGGATTGGCGCGAGGCCGGCGGATTTGTCGGACTAGAACGGCTTGACGATCACCAGAATGACGATCCCGACCATCAAAACCGTGGGTACTTCATTGATAACACGATAGAATTTCTGACTTCTGGTATTCATATCGTTGGCGAAATCCCGCACCCGCGCGGTGAAAAAGCCATGCATGCCCGACAAAATCAGGACGAGCAGGAACTTCACGTGCAACCAGCCGGAGACATACCATCCGCCCTGCCAGGCCAACCACAAACCGGCCAGCCAGGTCACGATCATGGCGGGATTGATGATCGCCTTGAGCAACCGGCGCTCCATCACTTTGAAGGTTTCAGATTGCCTGGAGCCGATCGCGGCGTCGCAGTGATAGACGAACAATCGCGGCAGATAGAGCATGCCGGCCATCCAGGAGATGACCGCGATCACATGCAGTGCTTTGATCCATTCGTACATCGGAATTTTCCGGAGAGATTTTCTTCTGCTGCCAAGCCAACGATGCCTGCAGTCGGTTTCTGCAATCTGGTGAGGGGAACTGATCTTCGCTTTGCGTGTTGAACGACGTCGATAGATGACGTGAGAAAGGGTCTATCCGCAAGCACGACTTGCTTAAAGAATCCTTTTTAGATTCTTAGGTTTGAGTCAGTGTAACCGTGATTAGTGCTGACGCATCGCTCTCCCATACTTATCCAGCAACCGTCCACACCCCGCCGGTTTATACCCGCTGCTGTGCAGGTTCGGAGCGGTTGAGAATAAGCCGATGGTTTCAAGGATTTGGCTGCTTTCAACGGGGGATTATCCCAAGACAAATCCACACAACCCCGCTACGATCCTGACGCCAGTCAGATTTCATCCCGAAATCAGCGCTGTGAATCAAAGAGCCGGTTATCCCGTGTGGCGCCGTTCGCCGCCCGATTGAGGGCAAAATGCCCACAGGGATTCACAGCTATTCACACCCGCCGGATTGAGCGGAAACGGATTCGATATGTGATGGGGACAACCACCGGCAGCTATTTTCACCTCCATATGATTTCCGATTCGACCGGTGAAACGCTGATCACCGTCGCGCGCGCGGTGGCGGCGCAGTATTCCAACGTCTCGCCGGTGGAGCATGTCTATCCGCTTGTCCGCAGCCAGAAGCAGCTCGATCGTGTGCTGGCGGAAATCGAGGAAGCGCCGGGGATTGTCCTGTTCACGCTGCTGGAAAAGGATCTGGTGGAGCGGCTCGAGGCGAAGTGTCAGGAAATCAATATCCCGAGCCTGTCGATTATCGGTCCGGTGATGCAGTTGTTTCAGGCCTATCTCGGCACCGAGACGTCACAGCGCGTCGGCGCGCAGCACACATTGAATGCCGAGTATTTCAAGCGCATCGATGCGCTGTACTATTCGTTGATGCACGATGACGGTCAGCACGTCGAAGGTCTTGAGGATGCAGACGTGGTCCTGGTCGGCGTGTCGCGCACGTCGAAGACGCCAACCTCGAT
>CALRLJ020000036.1:0-15990 GCA_943368635.1 Sediminibacterium ginsengisoli
GCAAGGTTCTGTATCGCGGCCAGACGCTGTTCAACCAGGGCGCAAAGCACGACGGAATTTATCTGATCGAAACCGGCCGCGTTCGCGTGTTCTACACCGCGCCTTCGGGACGCGAGATCACCCTTGCCTACTGGCACCCGGGAAACTTCGTCGGCGGACCTGAAGTATTTGGGTCCGGTGTGCATCAGTGGTCAGGCGTCGCGACCAGTAACTGCAGTGTGGTGCAGCTTCCCGGCAAGGAACTGCGTTCGCTGGTGGTTGAAGTTCCCAACCTCGCGATCGGCCTCATTGAAGGTCTGACCTTCAAGGGCAAATGTTATTCGGCATTGGCTCAGATGCTCGGCACGCGCTCGATCACGGAGCGGCTGGCGCACCTTCTCCTCCATCTTGTCGAACTGTACGGCGTGAAAGACCCGGACGGCGTCCTGATCGGCGCGGCCTTCACTCATGCAGACCTTGCACACATGGTCGGCGCAACGCGCCAGTGGGTCACGATCAGCCTCAAGCGAATGCAGGAGAAAGACGTGGTGATTTCACGCAAGTCACGGATCATCGTCCGCCGGCTTGACGTGCTCCAGGAGATGAAGGGCCAAGGCGATTGACGGCATTGCCTACCGATGTGGCGCTGGGGCGCGGAATTGCACAAGGACTAAGCAGCAGCCTTTTCGGTGCAACTAATCGACCTCTGGCGCGACGCGATGTTTGCCCGAGCGGACGTATCCCCCAAGGATGTCGAAAAGCAGGGAGAAATGCCCCGGGGCACATCAAACATCGAGAGGGGTCTGTCATGGTTCAAAATTTTCGTTACCGCAGTTTTCTAGCCTCCACCGTCACCGCAGCGATGCTGGCCCTCGCCAGTTCGGCTAACGCGCAGACCGTAGTGAAGATCGGAATCGGCACGCAGGATACCACCACCAATACGGCCACCTCTGGCGTGATCATCCGCCAGCTTCATCTGCTCGAGAAATATCTGCCGAAGGACGGCAAGTACGCGAACATCAAGTTCGAATTCGAATGGCAGAACTTCACCTCGGGCCCTCCCGTCACCAACGGCATGATGGCGAACAAGCTCCAGTTCGGCGGTATGGGCGATTATCCGCTGGTGGTGAATGGCTTCACTTTCGAGAGCAATCCTGAAAGCAAGAGCCGCCTGATCGCGGTGGCAGCCTACAGCATGGACGGGTCCGGCAACGGCATGGTCGTGCACAAGGACTCGCCCTACTACGAACTCTCCGATTTGAAGGGCAAGCTCGTCAGCGTGCCATTCGGCTCCGCCGCACACGGCATGGTGCTGAAGGCCATGCAGGATCGCGGATGGCCGGCTGATTATTTCCAGCTGGTCAGCCAGAGCCCGGAAGTCGGCTCCACCAACCTGCAGGAGAAGAAGATCGACGCACACGCCGACTTCGTCCCATTTGCCGAATTGCTGCCGTTCCGTGGCTTCGCACGTAAAATCTTCGACGGCGTCGAGACCAATTTGCCGACATGGCACGGCGTCGTGGTGCGTACCGATTTCGCGGAGAAGTATCCCGAAGTGGTTGTCGCATACGTCAAGGCCATCGTCGCAGCCAACGAATGGCTGCGCGCCGATCCGCAGCTTGCCGCGGAAAAGATCCAGGAATGGACCGGCATCAACAAGGAAGTCGTCTATATCTTCCTCGGGCCGAGCGGCAACATGACCACCGACCCGACCATCAAGCCCGCGTTGATCGATGCAGCCGCAACCGACGTCAAGGTTCTGCAGAACCTCGGTCGCATGAAGGAGTTCGACACCAAAAAATGGGTCGACGACAGCTATATCCGCAAGGCCTATGCCGAACTGAAGCTCGATTACGACGCCCAGCTCAAGAGCACGAAGAACTACGAGATCTCCGGCGAAGACAAGTTCTGCAAGAAGCCGGTCAACGATCCGCGCAAGGCCGGTGAAATCTGGGTCGATGGCGAAAAGATCGAACCTTACAGCAGCGCATCCTGCACGCTGGGCGCCTATGCCGGCATCAAGGCCAAGGGCAAGAAGATCAACGTCGCTTACGTCTTCGATACCGCGCGCGGCATCAAGCTGTTCGCCGATCAGGCCTTCTTTGCGGTCGCGGCTGACAAAAGCGAGATCGCGCCGTTCCTGCTAAAGAAAGATGCCGAAGCCTACGCCACCAAGATCAAGGGCAAGGTACTCGGCTTCGACGAAGCTCTGAAGTCTGTCGTTAGCGGAGGTTGAACGTGGAGAATGCTGCCCTTCGGCGTCGGAACGACGATCTGATGGACCCGCAGTTCGCGAGCGAGGTGGCGCCGGCAGTTCCGGCGTCACCTCCGGCGCTCGGTTCACACATCGACCGCTTCGCCACCCTGTCGCTGCGATGGCTGTCGCTGCATCGAGACAAGATACGTGCAACGATCATCGGCCTCGTCTCTATTCTGCTTTTTCTGCTGGCCTGGCATCTGCTGACGAAGTATCGCGTCAACGTCTATGTCCGCTTCGGCAATATCCCTACGCCTGCCCTCGTCTACGAGAGCTTCACGCGGGCGATGCACGACACGAAGTTCTTCACCCACGTTCTCCTGAGCTGTCGGCGAATCTTTTTCGGGTTTGCACTTGCTGCAATCATCGCCGTCCCGCTCGGACTGATCATGGGCCGTTTCCGTCTGGCGCGTGAAATCATCTTCCCGGTTTCGGAGATCCTTCGCCCGATCCCCGCAATCGCATGGGTCCCGATGTCGATCATGCTCTGGCCGACAAACGAGGGAAGCATCATTTTCATCACCTTCCTCGGCTCGTTCTTTCCGGTGCTGATCAACACGCTACATGGCATGTCGATGGTCGATCCTGTCCTCGTGCGCGCCTCGCAGTGCCTCGGCGCGAGTGAAACCTCTATCTTCCGCGAAGTCTACTTCCCGGCATCGCTGCCGCATATCTTCACCGGCCTGACCGTCGGCATGGGTGTCGCCTGGGTCTCATTGATCGCGGCGGAAATGATCTCCGGCCAGTACGGCATCGGCTACTTCACCTGGGAGGCCTACTCGCTGGTCCAATACGCCGACATCGCGCTCGGCATGATCGCCATCGGCGTGCTCGGACTGGGATCGAGCGCCCTGATCCGCGGCCTCGGACACCTCATCATGCCGTGGAACAGATCATGAGTGAAAAATCGGCAAGCGACACATCAAAAGGCCGGGTCGATGTCAAGGATTTCGCCCTGAGCTACGATACGCTGGACGGGCCGGTCGAGGCCGTCACCAGCGCGGCGATCCATGTCAATCCGGGCGAGTTCGTTTCGATCATCGGTCCGTCGGGATGCGGAAAATCCACGCTGCTTAATGCCGTGGCGGGCTTCCTGAAACCCACCCGTGGTGTCGTGTCCGTCGATGACGAGCCGGTGAAGGGCCCAAGCGCCGAACGCGGAATGGTGTTTCAGCAGTACTCACTGTTTCCGTGGAAGACGGTCCGCGAGAACGTCGAGTTCGGCCTCAAGATGAAGCACGTGGATAAATCCAGCCGCGAGCGCGCTGCGCGCACGTTGCTCGGCATCACCGGCCTGCTCGCGTTCGAGAACCAGTATCCCGATCGCTTGTCCGGCGGCATGAAGCAACGCGTCGGCATCGTCCGGGCGCTTGCGACCGGACCGAAGGTGCTGTTGCTGGACGAGCCGTTCGGCGCGCTCGATGCACAGACGCGCGTGATCATGCAGCAGATTCTCACCAACATGTGGCAGCGCCTGAAGATCTCAGTGCTGTTCGTCACCCACGACATCGATGAGGCGATCTTTCTGTCGGACCGGGTTTACTGCATGACCGCGCGCCCCGGGTCGATCAAGGCGGAGATCGCCATTCCGCTCGAGCGGCCGCGTCAGCAGTCTATGATGATGTCTTCGGAATTCCTCGCCTTGCGCCGTGGGCTTATGTCGCTGATCCGCGAGGAAAGTCTGAAAGCGATGGGCGGTGAGGTCAGCGATCTTGCCATGGAAGGCCTGAACATCGATCTGCACGGCCAGTCGTTCGCCGACGTCGTCTAGCCCCACACTGTCAAAAGAGATTTGAGCGATGACTTACGTCGTGACTGAAGCGTGCGTGCGCTGCAAGTTCATGGATTGCGTCGAGGTATGTCCCGTCGATTGCTTCTATGAAGGCGACAAGATGCTGGTGATCGATCCGGACGTCTGCATCGATTGCGGCGTGTGCGAACCGGAATGTCCGGCCGATGCGATTCGGGCCGACACCACGCCGGATGCGGCGGCCTGGATTCCATTCAATCGGGAGATGTCGCGCGTCTGGCCGAGCATCACCGAAAAAGGCGAGCCACCGGCCGATGCCGACGACTGGGTGACAGTCGAAAATAAATTCGAGGCCGAGTTCGGCAAACCCGCGCCGGCTGCGTAACGACCCTTTGCAAAACCGGCTTTCGCCTCAGCTCCGCAAACCGGGAGCCTCCTGGCCGGTGCGCGCTACATATTCGGTATAGCCGCCGCCGTACTGGTGAATGCCTTCGGGCGTCAATTCCAGCACCCGGTTCGATAGCGCCGCCAGGAAGTGACGGTCATGCGAAACGAACAGCATGGTGCCTTCATATTCCGACAGTGCGGTCACCAGCATTTGTTTCGTCGCCATGTCGAGATGGTTGGTCGGCTCGTCGAGCACCAGAAAATTCGGCGGATCGAACAGCATCTTCGCCATCACAAGCCGCGCCTTCTCGCCACCCGATAGCACCCGACACCTTTTCTCCACATCGTCACCGGAAAATCCGAAGCAACCCGCGAGCGCACGCAGCGAACCCTGCCCTGCCTGCGGAAACGAATATTCCAGCTCTTCGAACACCGTGCGCTCGCCATCGAGAAGATCCATCGCGTGCTGGGCGAAGTAACCCATCTTCACGCTGCCGCCCACGGCAACCGTGCCGTTATCCGGCTCGGTTGAGCCGGTCACAAGTTTCAGGAGCGTGGATTTACCAGCACCGTTGATGCCCATGACACACCAGCGCTCCCGGCGGCGGATCTGGAAGTCGAGACCTTCATAGATGCTCCGGCTGCCATAACCCTTGTGGACATTCTTCAGGCTCACGACATCTTCGCCGGAGCGCGGCGCCGGCAGAAAGTCGAAAGCAATGGTCTGGCGGCGCTTTGGCGGCTCGACCCGTTCGATCTTGTCCAGCTTCTTCACGCGGCTCTGCACCTGAGCGGCATGCGACGCCCGCGCCTTGAACCGTTCGATGAACTTGATTTCCTTGGCGAGCATCGCCTGCTGACGCTCGAACTGGGCCTGCTGCTGCTTTTCACTCAGCGCACGTTGCTGTTCATAGAATTCGTAATTTCCCGAATAAGACGTCAGCCCGCCGCCGTCGATCTCCACCACCTTGTTGATGATGCGGTTCATGAACTCGCGGTCATGCGAGGTCATCAGCAAACCGCCTTCATAGCCTTTGAGGAACTCCTCCAGCCAGATGAGGCTTTCCAGATCGAGATGGTTGCTCGGCTCGTCCAGCAGCATGGCATCGGGGCGCATCAGGAGGATGCGGGCCAGAGCCACGCGCATCTTCCAGCCGCCCGACAGCGCGCCCACATCGCCGTCCATCATCTCCTGACTAAAACTCAAGCCGCTCAGGACTTCGCGCGCCCGGCCTTCGAGCGCGTAGCCGTCGAGTTCCTCGAAGCGATGCTGGACTTCTCCGTAGCGCTCAATGATGGCTTCCATCTCATCGGCCCGGTCCGGGTCCGCCATCGCGGTCTCCAGTTCCTTCAACTCGGCAGCAACCTCAGCCACCGGCCCGGCGCCATCCATCACCTCGGAGACAGCGCTGCGGCCGGACATCTCGCCGACATCCTGGCTGAAGTAACCGATGGTGACGCCCCGTTCGACGACCATCTGGCCCTCGTCGGGCAGTTCCTGACCGGTGATCATCCGGAAAAGCGTCGTCTTCCCGGCCCCGTTCGGACCCACGAGTCCGACCTTCTCTCCCTTTTGGAGAGCCGCGGAGGCCTCAATGAAGAGAATCTGGTGGCCATTTTGCTTGCTGATATTGTCGAGACGGATCATATGCGCACGATGCCTGGAACGAGGTTTCGGCCGTGCTTTAAGCCATGTGGCGCATGAACGGAAGGGCATTCCCAACCGTTCCCGTGAGCTTAAATCCGGCTCGGATCTGCATCCGCGCAAATTGACAAAACAGCCGGCGTCATGACAATCCGCAGCGAGACTTCTCCGCGTCTTCTGCGTTGCCGCCAATAAAAACAGTTCGCTCATGGCCAGCCAACGACTTCATGCCCTCGATGGCCTGCGCGGGATCGCCATCCTGCTGGTGATGGGCTTTCATTACTTTTATCACCTCGAATCTTTTTATTATAAGTCGACGCTGTATCCCTACGGCGAGACGTTCAGCAACGTCTTGATCTTCAAGTACGGCTATATGGGCGTCGAATTGTTTTTCGTCATTTCGGGTTTCGTTATCGCGATGACACTGGAGTCGTCGCGATCGGTGCTCGATTTCGCAATCCGCAGGCTTGTCCGCATCTGGCCTGCCCTGACTGTTTCGGCAATCCTCACATTCCTTCTGCTGAACTGGTCGGATGCGCCGTTCGCCCTCACCCGCCGGCAGTTCTGGCCGAATTTCCTGCCGTCGCTGACGCTGACGCCGACATCGTTGTGGTCGGGACTGTTTCCGAAGGTGGATTTCGTCACCGGCGTTTACTGGTCGCTGGTGGTCGAGATCCGGTTCTACATGATTGCGCTTGTGCTGTTCTGGCTGTTCTCGCGGAAAAATCTCGCGCGCAATCTCGTGATCTTCACGCTGGCCATGTATCTCGCCCGCGCGCTGCTGCGGCGCGCGATGCCGGGATACAACGGCGTCTACGACGCACTGTTCATTCCGGATTACATGCCGTGGTTCGCAGCCGGCGCGGTGTTCTATGAGTTATACAAGGAGCGCCTTACGAAAGGCGCGGCGGCGATCATGCTTGCCATCATGTATGTGGCAATCGCGCGGATCAGCACGAATTACGCGGTGATCGGCCGCGACCCGATTATCGCCAGCAGCGCCGCGCTGTTCCTGCTGGCGCTGTTCTGGCTGCTGGCCACCAAACCCGCATCGATGCGCATCTTCGAGATTCGCCCATTGGTCTGGATCGGCGAGTGCAGTTACTCGGTCTACCTCTACCATTATGTCGTCGGGATGGTTCTTATCTCGCAGGTCTCCAAGACCATCGGTGTAGTTCCGCAGGTCTTGCTGGTGATCCTGATTTCGATGCTTGTGCTCGTTGTAGGACGCATCTCCTAAATCGCGGTCGAAAATCCGGCCCGGCGCTGGCTGACGAAGCTGCTGATCGGCCCGCCGCAGAAAACTGCGACGGCAACGCCATCGGCCGTGTAACGCTTACGCCGATACGGCAGCGACCCTTACCGGATGCACAAACCGGAAGCTGATCGCAATCCTGTTCCACGCATTGATGGTCGCCACCAGCATGGTCAGCTTGACGATTTCTTCGTCCGAGAAACTGCCGCGCACCTGTTCGTACACATCGTCGGGAACGCCGGTCTGCGATACCAGCGTCACGGATTCGGTCCACGCCAGCGCCGCGCGTTCGCGGTCGGTATAGAGCGGCGATTCACGCCATGCGCTCAACAGATAAAGCCGCTCTTCGGTTTCACCCAGCGCACGCGCGTCCTTGGTGTGCATGTGAACGCAAAAGGCGCAACCGTTGATTTGCGAAGCCCGCGTCTTGACCAGTTCGATGAGCGACTTTTCCAGTCCGCTTCCCGCGACAGCGGCTTCGAGCGCACCCAGCGCCTTCATCAGGTCGGGTGCGATCTTGTAAGGAGCCAATCTCGCCTTCATGATTCTCCCCAATGGTGTGATCGATACTGATTTGCGGAAATCTATTTGCCCTTGAATGTCGGCTGACGCTTGGCAAGAAACGCGTTGACCCCTTCCGCGAAGTCCGCCGTCCCGATGCACGCGCCGAACGCCGCCGCTTCAGCCGCCATCTGATCGTGCAGTGACCTGTCCAGCGACCCGCGCAGCAATGCCTTGGCCTGGCCGTAGGCGAATGTCGGTCCCTCGGCGAGGCGGCGTGCCAGCTTGTCGGTCTCTGCGACCAGATCGGCGGCAGGCACAATGCGGTTGATGAGACCGAGCCGCAGCGCCTCGGGCGCATCGTAGACATCCGATAACAGCGCGATCTCCATTGCCTTGCGCAAACCCACGAGCCGCGGCAGCGACCATGAAGACGATCCATCCGGGCTGGTGCCGAGCTTGGAATAAGCCAGCGTGAAGATCGTGGTGTCCGCGGCAATCGCAAGGTCCGTCGACAGCGCGATGCTCATGCCGGCCCCGGCCACTGGTCCGTGCAGACTGGCGATCACAGGCTGCGCGAGCCCTGCCAGAATATCGAGGCCTTCGTGCAGCGGCTCCATGATGGTCGGGACATGTTTGAGCACTTCATCGGCCGGTCCCTGGAATGCAGTGATGTCGCCGCCCGCCATGAAGGCGCGGCCCTCGCCCGAGATCACGACGACACGGTTTGCGGAATCCGCAGCGATGCTCGTGCAAGCGCCGAGAAATGCCTCCGCCGCCGCCACGCTCAACGCGTTCAACACCTTGGGACGGTTGAAAACGATCTGGGCGATGGGTCCATCGACCTTCAGAAGCACCGGCTGCTCGTCTGACACTGACATCTCCCTTCACGACTGTTTCTTGCAACAATCGGTAGGCCGGAAAATCCGGAGCGTCAACGCACAGTCAGGCGCAGGAAACTCATGATGCAGCCCAGCGCGGCGAACCCGGCCCCAAGCGCCAGCGCCAACGTCGCGCCCTCACGGTCGGCAATTGCAAAACACAATGCGGCCAGCGCGGCACCTGTGGTCTGCCCGATCAGCCGCGCGGTTGCGACAATGCCGCTCGCCCCGCCGCTGCGCCCGACCGGTGCGCTGCTCATGATGGCCTTCATGTTCGGAGACTGGAAAAAGCCGAAACCGCAGCCGCAGATCGCCATGCGCCAGACAATATCGACCACGCTCGGCGACGGCGGAAGCGTGGCCAGCAGCGCCATGCCGATACCGAGCAGCAGCAGCCCCAGCCCGCCCAGCATCCCGGCGGAATGACGATCCGACAGCCGCCCTGCAATCGGCGCCATGATGCCTACCACCACCGACCACGGGGTCATAAAGAATCCGGTCTCGACCTGGGTCCGGTGCAGCACGTCCTCGAAGTAGAACGGCAGCGATACGAAGGCGAGGCCCTGCACCGCGAACGTAAAAACTGCGGTGGCAACCGACAGGGAGAACATCGGCCTGCGAAACAGATCGATCGGCAGCATCGGAGCCGGATGATTGGCCTGCCTGCGGATCAGCAACGCGCCGAAGATCACCGCACCTGCAAGCTCGACGGCGACAAGTGCTGCCGGTGCCTTGTGCGCGGCGCTGCCGATTCCCAGAATAAAGAGACAGAGACTGATCGACGTCAGCAACGCGCCGGGAATGTCGAAGCTGTGGGCCGCGCGCGGCGTCTGCGGCAGCGTTTTCATGCCGATCAGCATCGCAGCGACGCCGAACGGAATGTTGATCGCAAACAGCCACGGCCAAGATGCCACCGACAGGATGCCGGAAGCGATGGCCGGGCCGAGCGTAAAGGCCGTCGCCACCACCAGCGCATTGTTGCCGAAGCCGCGCCCGTGAAGCCGTGATGGATAAACAAACCGGACCAGCGCGGTGTTGACGCTCATGACGCCGGCGGCACCAAGCCCCTGAGCGACGCGTGCAACCAGCAGCGTCGGCAACGACCACGCCAGCGCGCAAGCCAGCGAGGCAATCGTAAACAGCAGCAATCCGCCGAGATAAATTCGCCGATGGCCGACGATTTCACCGAGTGCTGCCAGCGGCAACAGTGTCGCCACCATTGCGATCTGGTAGACGTTCACGACCCAGATCGCGTCGGCGGGCGTAGTGTTGAGGTCGGTCGCAATCGCCGGGAGCGCGATGTTGGCGATGGCGGTGTCGAGTGCGGCCATCCCGAGCGCAGTAAAGATCGCAAACACCGCCCACCGCCTGAGTTCAGGTGGAAGACCGTCGGCCGGAGGAGGCAGCTTCGCCGAAATAGCATCCATTCCGCGAAGTGTCCTGAAAGCGGTTTGCGTGGCGCGAGATGCACGTATGTAGCCAGAATAGCGCGCCATCGACACTGGCCATGGCGCATGCAGCGTATGCGCTGCCGCGATATTCGCCTCAAAGGCTACACGATCTCGTGAGCTTTCATCCGCCAGGGGGCACTCAAGGCGAACTCAGCGAATCCTCACCGAGGTAGCGGATACGCGCCTCGGTCCAGCTCTCGTTCTGCAACGTATCCAGAATTGCAATCGACAGCGATTTCCGCAGCGGACTGTCGGGCGGCAGCGCGAACGCGTAATTCTGCGTCTCGATCAGAATATCCAGCAGCTTGAGCCGTGACGCATAGCCCTGACGAATGGCCCAGGCGAGCAAGGGCTTGTCATAGACGAAAGCATCGAGCCGGCCGGCGCGCAGCGCCTTCAAACCATCGGCAGGCGTATCGTAAGGCTGATACTTGAGCTTGCGCCGAATGAGATCGCCCTCGGATGACGTCCCCTTGACGGTGCCGACCCGAACCGAGGCCAGATCGGAAACGCCATAGATCGTTCCCTGAATTTGCGACGTGGTCAGCACCGACGTCACGCCCGCGGTGAAAACCGCAATCGTAATCACCGACACGACCAGCCAGACGGTGGCGACGCTGCGACCCAGAATTGTCTGCGGCCCCTTCTCCGCCGACGATCTTTGCGTCATCGCCAATGTCGACCACCATACGCTGGAACTGATGCCCTTGGTGACGCTGCCGCCGAAATACTCGTTCTGCCGCCGCTCCAGCAGCCACACGAGAATGCCGGCACCCAGCGTCAGGCCGATCAGCGCGGCAATCGCCTGCAGAAAATTAAACGAGGTCATCGCCCGGCGCAGGGTGCCCCAGTTCATCACGCTCACAATCGGAACAGCGATGCCCGTGCCGGTCGAATAATAGCTCTGCGTAAAATCGAGAATCTTTTCACGGTCGACGGTGATGGTGATTGCGCCGACCGCGACATCGAGATTTCCAGCGGCAGTTTCCCGGATCAGCTCCGGCATGTCTTTCAATTCGACGAAGCGATATTGCATCTTCGCCGCCTTCGCGACCTGACGCCAAAGCTCGATGCTAAGGCCCGACCACGCGCCGTCAGATCCCTTCACCGCAAACGGCGGCGCATCCTTGACGCCGACCACGAGTTCGCGATGCGGAATCGCAGATGTCGTCTCCTGCGCCTGCGCCAACGGCAGCGCCGACAACCACAACGCCACCAGCCAGATTATCCGCCGCCCCATCATGTTTTCCGCGTTGGTTCGCTCCGCAGGCCTGCGCCCGCGAATCCGATAACGAATCTGTGACAGAATTTGGCGAGCCGCGCCTTACCAAAATGCGGCTCATGGTCGGCTATTTCGCCGCCCTTCGGTTCGCGCGGCCTCAAGAAAGCGCCTGACATCCCGTTTTACGTTGCGGCGGAAGTGTTGCTATACCAGAGGCGATTTTCAGCACGCAGAACCAAGGAAAGTCCCATGAAGGCTTATGTCTACGGCGCAAACGGTGCCGCGATCACGGATGTGCCGAAGCCGTCGCCGAATGGCGCGCAGGTTCTGGTGAAGGTCCATGCCTGCGGCATGAACCGCGCGGATCTGGGGATGATCAAAGGCCACGTTCATGGCGCCGCCGGCGGCGTCGGAACGGTGCTGGGCATGGAATGGTCCGGCGAGGTCGTCGAACTCGGTCCCGATGCCAAGGGCTTCAAGGTCGGTGATCGGGTGATGGGCTCCGGCCCCGGTGGCTACGCCGAATATGCCGTGACCAATTACGGCCGCATGTTTCCCATTCCCGCATCGATGGATTACGAGCAGGCCGCGTCGCTGACGCTTGCGCTGACGACGATGCACAATGCGGTCGTCACCAACGGCGCGCTCCAGCCCGGCCAGAGCCTGCTGGTGCAAGGCGCGAGTTCGGGCGTTGGTTTGATAGCGCAGCAGATCGCCAAGCTGAAAGGCGCGAAGCTGGTGATCGGGTCTTCAACGGATGCCGCCCGCCGCGCCCAGCTCACCGCGCACGGCGCGGATATGGCAATCGACTCGAAAGATCCGGCATGGGTCGATCAGGTTCTGAAGGCCACCGGCGGCGCGGGCGTCGATGTCATCATCGATCAAGTGTCGGGCAATCTGGCCAACCAGAATCTGGCGGCCACCAAAGTGCTCGGCCGCATCGTCAATGTCGGGCGGCTCGGCGGCACCCACGGCGATTTCGATTTCGATCTGCATGCCGCGCGCCGCATTCAGTATATCGGCGTGACCTTCCGCACTCGCTCGATGGATGAAATCCGCGACATCTTCGCCAAGGTCAAACAGGACATCTGGCCCGCGGTCGAATCCGGCAAGCTGAAGCTGCCGATCGATCGGGTTTTCCCGTTCGGAGAGATCGCCCAGGCTGTGGACTACATGTCCGCGAACAAGCATTTCGGCAAGATTGTCCTTAAGCTTTAACGCCTGCGGCTACCTGCGAATGATACGCATTTTGAATCGCGAACTCATTCATTGACGGTCGCGGCAAGGCCGTGACAAGACCCGCGCATTGAGGAGCCGATGAGCGCAGTCAAGCAACGGGTCGCCGCCATTTCGATTGCCGCCAGCGCTAGCATGGCGGCAATCAAGTTTGCCGTGGGCATCGCCATCGGCAGTATCGCGTTGATCTCCGAGGCGCTGCACTCCTCCGTCGATCTTGTCGCCACCGTCATTACCTGGATCGTGGTGCGGATTGCCGACAAGCCCGCCGACGCGGAACATCATTACGGCCACGGCAAGATCGAAAGCCTGTCGGCGCTGGGCATCATTGCCTTGCTCTACATTCTGGCCGGCGGCATCCTCGTCGAATCCTACGGTCGCCTGCGAGAGGGCGCGCCGCCGCCGACGCTGTCGGCACTCCCGTTTGTTGTCCTTGTGGTGGACATTATCGTGAATTTCTGGCGCGCGCGGGCGCTCCATCGCACGGCGATGGAGACCAAAAGTCAGGCGCTAGAGGCTGATGCCCTGCATTTCGCGTCGGACGTGCTCGGCTCCTCGGCAGTCATCATCGGCCTTGGGCTCATCGCCCTCGGATATGCATGGGGCGATGCAGCAGCGGCCATCGCGGTCGCGGTGCTGATTTCGGTTTTGGGAATACGGCTCGGCAAATCAACCATCGAAACACTATTGGACCGCGCGCCCGAAGGCGCATCCGAGAAAGCCGAGACGGCGATACGCGACATTCCCGGCGTGGTGGATGTGGAACGGCTGCGTGTGCGAATGGTCGGTGCCCGGCATTTCGTCGATGCGACGGTGCAGGTGCCCCGCACCTACCCCATCGACCGCATCGACAGCATCAAGCGCAAGGCGCAGGAGGCGGTGAACGGCGCGCTTCACGATGCGGACCTGACTTTCACCGCCGTGCCGGTCGCACGCAACAACGAGAGCGTGCGCGAGCGAATCATGGTGATCGCCCGCAATTCGGGCCTGGCGATCCATCATGTGACGGTGCATGACCTCGGCGAGAAGCTGACCGTTAGCATCGATCTCGAGGTCGATGGCGACATGCCGCTGAACGAGGCCCACGACATCGCGCACGGGTTCGAACATGCGATCCGCTATGAGTTCGGCTCCGACGTCGAGGTCGATACCCACATCGAGCCGCTCGAACCCGAACTGCCGCACGGCACCGATGCGGCCATCGCCCGTGTCGAGGCCATCCAGCAGGCGTTGGCCGGCTTCGCAGCCGAGAGCGGCGCGATCCACGACGTCCATAATGTGCGGGTGCGCGATACCGATGCCGGTGAGATCGTTAATTTCCACTGCCGCGCGCTGCCGTCGATGAGCGTGATCGCGGTCCATGAGAAGGTCGACGAGATCGAGCGCGCGCTGCGCCGCGCATTTCCGTCGGTCAAACGCGTCATCAGCCACGCCGAACCCGCGCGGTAACCCCCTCAACGTCTTTCAGACCTCATCCTGAGGAGCACGCTCCTGCGTGCGTCTCAAAGGATGAGGCGACGTGGTGCCGTCATGGTTCGAGACGCGCAAAGATGCGCTCCTCACCATGAGGACTCTCGAACAAGCACGTCGTTCTCGTTTCGGACTCAGCGTCAGACGCAAAAACGAGTCAAAACTTCCTTGGGACAACATTTATTTCGCATTAACGATTCGTTGACTCTCGACAGGCCGGGAAAACTGGATTCAAATCACATTCGATTCGGAGGGTTGGGGAAAACCTCCCGAACGGGGTGCAGACAAGAAAATTCGAGGGGCAAGGAATGGCGCGTTCGCACGCAGCGACCACGTGTGTCCAATCCGATTCTATCAAGGGATTGGCACAGTCGATCGCGAAGCCGGCTTATCACCGGCTGCTGATCGCGGAGCCGACACTGCGGCGCGCCGTTCCCACCCTGATCATCGCCTTCCTCATCACCATCTGCATCGGCGCATTCGTCCAGGTTCTCGACCAGACCCGGCAGAAGCGGGCATCCGTCAAACGCGACCTCTCAGCGCTGGCGGAATTGCTGGCGGAACGTCTCGACCGCGCAGGCCCTGCCCGTCAGGACCGCGCGGCGTCGGCCGAGCGGCTTCAGAGCCTGTTGCCCGGCTTGGTGCCTTCATGGGGCATCGCCGCCGGCCGCCATATCATCGTGACCAACCCCGAACAGCACATCATTGCCCGTATTCCCCTCGACGCATCGACCGAGAACACAAGCCGCCTTCTCGATGTGCTGGGCGCGACCTTGCCGCTTTATCTCCAGGGACAAACCGGCGTCGTCGATGTGGACGTGCCGGGCGCGCGCCGCGCCCTGGCCACCCAGCGCACCGTCAAATCGCTTCCCGGTCAGGTCATCGTCGTTCAGGAACAGGTTGAATCGCCCTGGCGCTCCGACGCCGCACTGCAGATCACACTCTCGGCGACCACCGGCTTCGTGGTCTTGATCCTCGGTTTCGCGTTTCACTGGCAATCGACCCGCGCCCGCGAAGGCGATCTCATCAACGACGCGGTCCGCTCGCGAATCGACACCGCGCTGAACCGCGGCCGCTGCGGCCTGTGGGACTGGGATTTGTCGCGCGGCCGGATTTTCTGGTCGCAGTCGATGTTCGAACTGCTAGGGCTGGAAAGCCGCAGCGACCTGCTGACCTTCGGCGAGGTCAACGCACTGGTGAAATCCGACGACATCGACCTGTTCCTGATCGCCGACCAACTGGTGTCCGGCAAACTCGATCACATCGACCAGACATTCCGGATGCATCACGCCAACGGACACTGGATTTGGCTGCGGGTGCGCTGCGAACTCAGTCAGGGCCAGAACGGCGGCGGCAGCCATCTGATCGGCATCGCGGTTGACATCACCGAACAGAAGAGCCTCGCAGAACGAACCGTCGAGGCCGACCTGCGTCTGCGCGACGCCATCGAGACCATCCCCGAAGCCTTCGTGCTGTGGGATGCCGACAACCGGCTGGTCCTGTGCAACTCGCATTTCAAACGCCTGCACAAGCTCCCCGACTCCGCGGTCAAGCAAGGCACCTCCTATGAGACCGTGATCGAAGTCGGCAGCATGCCGGAAATCCGCACCCGGCTGCCGAACTCGGTCGCCCCCGGCGCACGCACCTTCGAGGCCCAACTGGAAGACGGAAGCTGGCTCAACATCAGCGAGCGCCGCACCAAGGACGGCGGTTACGTGTCGGTCGGCACCGACATCACCCAGATCAAGCTGCATGAGCAGAAACTGATCGACAACGACCTCCGCCTCACCGCCAACGTGATCGACCTCAAGCGCTCGCAGTTCGAACTGGAACGTCAGGCCCAACTGCTGGCCGAACTTGCGCAAAACTACGCTGACGAAAAGACCCGCGCCGAGGAAGCCAACCAGACCAAGTCGAAGTTCCTCGCTAATATGAGCCACGAGCTGCGCACCCCGC
>CALRLJ020000037.1:0-15887 GCA_943368635.1 Sediminibacterium ginsengisoli
GTTATACCCGACGCCGGGGCCGATGGTTTCCCGATGATTAATTGAATCGAACAGCACAATGGTTCTTGCAGCGCTCTGAACGATCAAGCGTGTCAACTCACAGCACGATGAAATGCCCGTCATGCACAGATGATGCGATGCGACGTCGCTTCGACACAATGTTCCCAAAAAAGTTGCGGCCAGCCCTGGGGGAGAGCTGGCCGCGCACGATCCGGTCTGGGACGGGGAGGGGTGGGGATACGACCGGGTCGTGGGTTCCTATCTTTTCAAGTATTCATTTTCGAGCATGAGGTTTCGATCATGCTCCAAATCTCAGCGTGAACTTGCGGTGGCAACGGCGGGACGCGAGTCTCCAAGCGAAACCCAAACGCTGGCGTCGGTCTGCGACTGACGCTTGACGAAGCGGTAGCCGGTGTCGGTCCAGGCGACGACGTCCTCATTCTGGTTGTCGAGAACGAATTCACCCTTGTCGGACTTCACGGTCAGCACCGCGTGGCCTTCGCCCTTCTTGTCGCGCACCACCGTGATCAGCAGCGCTTCGCGCGGCCATCCGGCGTCGATCAGCATCTTGCGCTTGAGCAGGACATAGTCCTCGCAGTCGCCGTAACCGTCGGTCGGATACGACCACTTCTCGATGACGCCCCAGTGATCCATGTCGGTCAGCGGTTTGACGGTCTCGTTGACCCAGCGATTGACCCGCAGCAGATCTTTCCACGCGGCCTGCGTCATCACGATGTCGCGGGCCTGCGTCGCGCCGCCCCGGCAATCGCCCGGATTGTCGGCGCAAAATTCGACCCAGCCGATCGGCGCACGCGTTGTGTCGCCCAGGCTGGCGTAAAGTGTTCGTTCGCCTGCGGCATGTGCCGCAACCGTCATCCCCAACAGGCTGGCGATAACCGCCAGACCAACTCCCCGTCCACGAATTGAAAACATTGTGGCCCCGTTTCTTGTTGGGACCACTATTCACACAAAGGATTTTCGCCGCGGCTAAGTCGCCGAAGTACAATTGAGACGAATACAAGTAAAAGCTGCGGAAAATTCGATCTATACTTGAATCAAATGAGATTAAAATTTGAAATAACTGCAATTGATTCAAATTTTATCTATTATCGCCCAAGCCGCTGATTGTACTGATATTTTCACCGGAGCGGCAGCCGCGCTTGCTCGGTCGAAAAGCCGCGCAAAATGCTTCAGGGCGACACCCGGATGTGGGTATCGCCCTGAAAAGCCTCAAAAATCAGAAACCGGTAACCGCTGCTCTTTACTGCGCGCTTACGTTGTCTTCGACAGTCTCCGGAAGCTGCGCGTGAATGAACTCAATCGCGAAGCCTTCCTCGAGGTGACGGACCACGCGGGCCTGCACGCGGCCGAGGATTACGGACTCGCCGACCAGCGGCTTGATCTCGGCGGCCAATGCCGCGCCGGACAGCGAAAGGTCCATGATCCGGCAGGCCATGCCGCGGCCGTCCTCGAACTTGAGCACGGACATCGGATTGCGCGGCACGATACGGTCGTGGCGGCGATCTTCCGGCAGATTGAGGATCTGGCGGTTGGCGAGCCAGGTGAGCTGGGCGGCGAGTTTGTCGCGCTTGCGGGGCGTCGCGCCGACCGTCATGGCAAAGCCGTTGTCGAGCAGGCGGGTGATTTTGCCCTCAACCCGGCCGATATGATCGAGATAGGCCACCACGCGCTCACCGACATTGCCGATACCCGGCGCCAGCATGGCGAGGCCGCCTGGAGACATATTGATGACCTGGCATGGAAATTCGCGACGGTCCGCCAGCATGTAGCGGCCGAGCAAATGCACTTTCACGCGCTGAAAGCGCCGCCGTTCCTGAGCGGACGGCCGAATCGATTGTCTTTGCACTAACGCCATCATCACACCGGTCGACCGGTTTTTCGGTATGATGGACCTTACGGCTTTCAGGGTTAACGATGCGTTAGTCCTAATGAAGTGCGACCCTGTGGCACCCTAGCGCAGGCCTTCATAGACAGTGAAGCCGCGGATCAGCGACCACTTGCGGAGCGCACGCGGCTTGCGGCGGTCCTGCTCCAGATGCCGCCATGAGGTGATGCTGAAATCTTTCAGGCTGCCGTAAGCCTGCAATCCCTCGATGGGATTGAGGGGCGCAAGCAATCCGGTCAGGCTGACCGGGCTGTGCGAGCGGGCGCTGAACGGCAGAAGCAGCAGTTCGAGGTGAATGCGCGCTGCATCCGGCGCCGCGGCGGTAATGCCGACCACGGTGGCCTGGGTTTCTTCCGCCACGATCCCGAGAATATCCTGCATTTCTCCGCGATCGGCATCGCGGAACAGGCTGGTGAAGCTCCGGCCCTTCAGGTCGGCGCCGAGCAGGGCGCACATCCGGGTTCCGGCCACCCGGAACGGGTAGCCAGCCAGGGTATCGTAGGACAGCACGAAAATGTCGCCGAGCAGATGGCGGACCTGATCCGGTTCCAGATCGCTCCGTTCGGGCGCGGCAGCGCCTGCGCGCTTCTCGTCCCAATAGGCATAGAATTCCTGGTTCGCCGGATGCTTCATAAATATGTCCCGCCCCACGGACGCCGATGACGGGACAGATTTGTCCCGCTTTCAGGCACCACGAGGCCCCTTTCTGTTGTGCGGGACTTGAGGTGCAGCGTCCATGCCGGAGCGGGGTTTGGCGGCCCGGCGGGGCGGCTTTGCCGAATTAACGTTAAATTTACCATGAGCTTTGTGGATCTGCGTATCTGACCTAGTGTCTGGGCACTCCAAATCGCCGGTCTTCTCCAGGGATCGGCGGATGGCATGACGAACTCAGGTTGAACGACAGGCGGCGGAAAACGATCTGGTCATTGTACGGGGAGGGGTGGGGATGCCCGGAGCGTGAAGCAGCGCTCTTACGCGACAGCCCGTACATAAAGACCGGCGAGACCAAGGGAGGGCCTTCAAGCCCTCCCTTTTCTTTTGTCCTGTCCGGTCCTTACGCTTGCACCGCACCGCCAAAGCCGCCTATCTCAATGAGACTGGCCTTCGGCCGACCGCTTCGGACATTGTGCGCCCTTGAACACCGCTGAATCCCCCCGCGAACCGATCCTGACCATTCCGTTCGCCATGACGGCGCTTCTCGTCATCATGGTCGGCATCCACGGCCTGCGTGCATTGCTGCCGCTGGCAACCGATCAGGAAGTGATCTGGACCTTCGGCTTCGTGCCGGCGCGTTATGACGCCTCGGTGCTGGCCGGAAAATTTCCCGGCGGCGTCGGCGCGGAGATCTGGACGTTCCTGACCTACGCCTTCCTGCACGCGGACATCGCCCATATCGGCTTCAACATGCTGTGGATGCTGCCGTTCGGCAGCGCGGTGGCGCGCCGGTTCGGGACCGCGCGGTTCTTTGCATTCTTTGCCGTCACCGCGATTGCCGGCGCTCTCGCGCATCTTGTGACGCATCAGCACGAGGTCGCACCGATGATCGGTGCATCGGCTGCGGTGTCGGGCATGATGGCGGCGGCGATCCGTTTTGCCTTCCAGCACGGCAGCTTCCTGTCGTTCCGTCGCGGCAACGTGGAAGCGGCGGCAAGGGTGCCAGCGCTGTCGCTGATAAAGTCGCTGCAGAATTCAAGCGTGCTCGGCTTTCTTGCAGTCTGGTTCGGCCTCAACATCATCACCGGACTTGGTGCCATTGCCATCGGCGCATCTGCACAAAGCATCGCGTGGCAGGCGCATATCGGCGGCTTCATCGCAGGTCTGGTGTTGTTTTCGCTGTTCGATCCGGTGCCGCGCGCGATCGTGCAGGACAACAATGCGGGCGTTCTGCCGCCTGCGGCGGACTGACCGGCACAAAGTTTCCGCTCTCATGCCTCGCAATTTGCTGGCAGCCATGCGGCATATGCGCCGCCTTGCGACCCATGGGTATTTGATCCATCATCCGGTCGGGCATTTTTGGAGGCGCGCGAAACCAATCAGACGGTACGTTGTTTGACTCAATGGCAAAATTGACAATTGCAGCGGCTGTGCCGCGCGATTGAATTTTCGGGAGGCTACAATGACAGTTCGAGCAGTTCTGGGTACCAAGGGCCATCAGGTGATCAGCGTATCGCCGGACGCCAAGCTTTCGGCGGCTATCAAAATACTTTCCGAACGGCGTATCGGCGCGGTCATGGTGATGAGCGGCCAGAAAATCGACGGCATTCTCTCCGAACGAGACGTCGTGCGCGTGCTGGGCGAGCGCGGTGCGGCTGTGCTCGATGAGCCTGTGCGCAGCATGATGACGTCGAAGGTCATCACCTGCCATGAAACAGACACTGTCTCTGCGATCATGGAAGTCATGACGACCGGAAAATTCCGGCATCTGCCCGTCGTCGAGAACGAAAGAATCGTCGGTCTGATTTCAATCGGCGACGTGGTGAAGTGGCGCGTCGCGGAATACGAACGCGAACAGGAAGCGCTGCAGGATTATATCAAGACGGCGTAGCAATGTTGGCGCGACGCAGCCTTACGGCTGCGTCGTTTGTGCCGTGCCCGGTGTCTGGCTCGCCGTTGGCGTCAGCAGATTGATCGCTTCCTGAATCGATTCGATGTTCCGCTCGGCGGCGCGCGTGCCGTGAGCGATGATTTCCTCTGCGCGATGGAAGTCGAACCATCCGATTTTTCCGACGCGCGGCGAGATCAACACATCCGGCGGATCGCCCGCGAGGCGCGAGCGCGTGATGCGGTCCTGCATGATGTTGAACGCTTCGACCATCACGGTGGAAATTCCGGGTCGTCCGGCGGTGCCGAAAAATTCCCGCTTTACTGTCTTCTCGGCGGAGAAAAATTTTCCGAAGCCGCGCTTCTCCGGCACCGGAGCTTCCTCCGGCGGCGCGGGCTCTTCCGTGGCCCGGCCGTGCGCCGAGATAATGGTGCCGTGACCGAACACATCGGTCGAGACATTGCAGGCGATGACGATTTCCGCGCCGAGCGCGCGGGCCGCAGACACCGGCACCGGATTCACAAGCGCGCCGTCCACCAGCCAGCGATCGCCGATCAGCACCGGCTCGAAAATGCCGGGCAGGGCGTAGGACGCACGGACCGCATCGACCAGCTTTCCGTTGGTGATCCAGATTTCGTGCCCGGTGTTGACCTCGGTAGAGACCGCCGCGAACTTCAGCGGAAGCTCGTCGATGAAGGTGTTGCCGAACGATGCTTCGAGTTGGGCTGCGAGCTTGCTGCCGCCGATCAGACCCGAGCCGCTGAGGCGGATGTCCAGATAGCTGAAGATATTACGCGGCAGCAGGCCCTTGGCCCACGCTTCCAGCGTGTCGAGATGTCCCGCCGCATAGGAGCCGCCGACCACGGCGCCGATGGAGGTGCCGACCACGATATCGGGGACGATGCCGTGATTGAGCAGCGTGCGCAGGATACCGATGTGAGCGAACCCGCGTGCCGCGCCGCCGCCAAGGGCGAGCCCGATCGTCGGCTTTCTGATTGCGGGCGCTCCAGGCTCCATCTTGTTCCTTGCGCCGTTTTGGCGAAATCCAATCAAACTCTCGAGCAACGCAGGTCTCCTGAGGTCTCACGACAGCGAATCGGTCGGCTTCGACCGGATTTGGTCATGAGAACGCGAAATGGGTGTGATTGTGCCGTGGACACGCGTCTCGCGTAATCGGAAAATGTGACTGTAGCGCGGCTTACACCGGTGCAGAAGGCGTTATTCCCCGGATAGCCCATCACGAATAGCCGTCAAGGACGTCGTCAGGCTTGAATTTGCCTCGTTTTCGGTGAAAAAACACCGCCATGACAGCCCTCGGACACAGCCGCAGGACAGCCGTGTGCGTTGCGCGGGCCGGCTCCATCGATGCCTTGCGTCGCTACGCACTGGCATGGATGTGCGCTCTGACATGTCTGCTGATGATTTTGGCGTCGCAGCCCGCAGCCGCCCAGTTCGTCGGCGATGCGCCGCCGCCCATTCCCCCGGCCAACGTTCCTCAATCGGCGACGCCGTCAGGACCGGCGATCAGTCTGGCGCCGCCGTCCGGTCCCGCGGCAACGCCGGGATTGCCGGCGACACTCACGCAGCCTCCGGTCACCACGGCGCTGCCGCCGCAGCCCGCAGCGACACCGGCGCAAGGCGTTCTCGCGTTGACCGCGCGGTTCGGGAAGGATCTGCCACCGGTTAACGGCGGTGTGATATGGCGCGTCTATTCCGACAGGCCCGACGCCAGCGGCGCGTTTCAACTGGTGCGCGAAGATCGCAATCCCACGCCGAACATCGTTCTGGCGCCCGGCGGCTATGTCGTTTACGCGTCGCTCGGTCTGGTCAGCGCGGTGCGCCCGGTCACGCTTCGCAACGAGACGTTGCGGGAGTCATTCGATCTTCCCGCCGGCGGCCTTCGGATCGAAGGGCGTGTCGGTACCACCAAGATCCCGCAGGGACAGATCACGTTCTCAATCTACAAGGGGAGCCAGTTCGAGGTCGGCGAGCGCGCGCCATTGGCGCAGAACGTCGCCGCCGGCGATGTGCTGCTGGTGCCCGAAGGCACCTACTACATCATCTCGAACTATGGCGACGCCAACTCGGTGGTGCGGTCGGACATCCGCGTGCAGGCCAGCAAGTTGACCGACGTTATCGTCACCCATCGCGCCGCCGTCATCACGCTCAAGCTCGTCAGCGACAAGGGCGGCGAAGCGCTGGCCAATACGGCGTGGTCGGTGATTACGCCCGCAGGCGACGTCATCAAGGAATACAACGGCGCATTCCCGAAGGTGATTTTGTCCGAGGGTGAGTACCGCGTGATCGCGAAGAATGAGGGCAAGGTTTACGAACGGCCCTTCAACGTCAGCAACGGCGTCGACGGCGAAGTCGAAGTCGTCGCGCGGTAATCCGCGTGTAGCAAATCTGTCATAGTCGCTAAAGCGCACTAACCATCAGACGACTTAGAACTTTCATAAATCGCGCATCGGTTCCATCAGCGCGTGGCGTTTACGCAGCCTTAAGCGCGCCCGCATTGGATGCTGCACGCTGACACGACAGAATGCCGTGTCGATGTGTGGGGTGTGCTGTGGTTGCCGTCGCAAAATCGAAAAAGACTTCAAATCCGGAATTGTTCAGCGACGTTTCGGTTCTGCGCCGAAAATGGCAGGCCGCACTCAAGCCCGGAAAAGATTTGCCCTTCTTTGAGGACGTCATGCTGGGCAGTCTCGGCCGGCTGGCCGATCATGTGATGCTCATCAAGGATGAAGGCGTTCAGTTCAAGGTCTCGCGCGCGGGCCGTTACGTTGAACAGTGGTTGGAGACCGAGATATCGGATACGGCGATCGGGGCGTTTCCGCCCGACTGTGCGCTGATCCTGAGCGAAACTGTCGCGAGCGCGCGGCGGAGCAGCAAGCCCTATCTGGCGACCGCTCATTGCGTTCGCGACGGACTTGTCCAGATCTACGACGTGTTCGCGCTGCCGGTCGCCTCGCGGTGGGGCGGCACCATGACCAGCGTCTATGTGAACCAGCGCGGCGTTCAGTACAATTTGCTCGATGCAGTGTTTTCTGCCGCTGGCGACGGCGTCCTGTCGCTGGCAACCATTCGTGATGCGGACGGCCGGCCCGCCGATTTCCAGATTGTCCACCTCAATCAGGGTGCGGCGCGGCTGCTGCGGCTGCCGCCGGACGAACTGCGCTGGCATCGGCTGAGTTCAGGGACGCATGCGCTGTGCGCGCCGCAGGTTTTCAGCAGGCTGTGCGATGTCGTCAATAACGGGATCAGCGAACAGTTCGAAGTGAGCGATGACACCAGCACGCTCAAGATCAGCGCCGCGCCGGTTGGAGACATGCTCGCGCTGTCGCTGACCGATGTCACGGATATGAAACGGCGCGAACAGTCGTTCCGGTTGCTGTTCGAAAGCAACCCGATGCCGATGTGGGTGTTCGACGTCGAGACGCGGACGTTTCAAAGCGTGAACGATGCGGCAGTGAGTCACTATGGATATGAACGTGCGACGTTTCTCTCCATGGAACTGCAAGACCTCTGGCCGAAGGACGAACGGGACGAACATTCCCGCTCGCTGGTCGGGGTCGGCGATGTGTACAACTCCGGCCGCAACTGGCGGCATCTGAAGGCGGACGGCAGCGAGATCGAGGTTCTGACATTCGGACGCCGGGTGACATTCCAGGGCCGGGACAGTTTCCTGGTGTCAGCCGTCGATATCACCGAGCGCCGCAAGGCCGAAGCCCGGATCGCCCACATGGCGCACCATGACGGGCTGACGAACCTCGCCAATCGCGTGATGTTTCAGGAGCGGTTGCGGCAGGATCTCGAGCGCAGCCGCCTCGCCGGTAAAAATATTGCGGTGCTTTGCATCGACCTCGACCTGTTCAAGAACGTCAACGATTCCTTCGGTCATCCGACCGGCGACAGGCTGTTGATGCTGGTGGCCGGGCGGCTCGCGGCGGATGCGCGCCAGGACAGCCTCGTGGCGAGGTTGGGCGGCGATGAATTTGCGATGATCCTCGGAACCGATGTGTCGCCGAACGAGATCAGCGATCACGCCATTCGCATCATCGAATCCTTGAGCGCGCCTTACCAGATCGACGGCCTCGAAGTGGTCATTGGCGCGAGCATCGGGATTGCGATCTCGCCCGGCGATGGCGATACCGGCGAGGAGTTGCTGCGCAATGCCGACATGGCGCTGTATCGCGCCAAGTCCGAAGGCGGCGGCGTGCATCACTTCTTTGAAAAAGAAATGGATCGCCGTGCCCAACGCCGCCGCGACATGGAAATCGATCTGCGTCATGCGCTCGCGAATGGCGAGTTCGAGCTTCACTATCAGCCGCTGGTCGATCTGGCGCAGGACCGCATCGTGTCCTTCGAGGCGCTGCTGCGCTGGCAGCATCCCCAGAAAGGCATGATTTCGCCCGCCGACTTCATCCCGGTGGCCGAGGACATCGGCCTGATCGTTCCGCTCGGTGAATGGGTGTTGCGCGAGGCGTGTATGCAGGCGGCGGCGTGGCCCTCGGACATCAAGGTTGCCGTCAATCTGTCACCGGCGCAATTCCGCAGCCGCAATCTGACGCAGGCGGTGTTCTCGGCGCTGGCGCAATCCGGCCTGTCGCCGCTGCGGCTTGAACTCGAGATCACGGAATCGATTTTCCTGGCTGACAGCGAGGCCAATCTCGCGATCCTGCATCAGCTGCGGGAATTCGGCGTCCGCATTTCGATGGACGACTTCGGCACCGGCTATTCGAGCTTGAGCTATCTGCGCAGCTTTCCGTTCGACAAGATCAAGATCGACCGGTCCTTCGTGCGCGATCTTGTGGAACGGCCCGACAGCGTTGCCATCATCCGGGCGATTTCGGGTCTTGGCCGCAGCCTCAACATTTCGACAACGGCCGAAGGCGTCGAGACGGTGGATCAACTCGACTGGCTGCGCGCCGAAGGCTGCACGGAGGTACAGGGCTTTCTGTTCAGCGCCGCGCGTCCGGCATCTGAGGTCGATGCGCTGCTCGGAAAATTCGGCAACCGCGCATCGAAAGCGGCGTGAAGAATTTTAATTGAGCATGATCTCGTCGGAAAACCGGTTTCCACTTTTCCGGATCATGCTCCAAAGCGCGTTACAATATCGCTGAGTGAAGGGCGGGGCCGGTCGTCGGTCGGTCGCTCGGCCTTGCCGATATGGATGAAGCCTGCGAGTTTTTCATCCGGCGACAGGCCCAGTGCCGTGAGCACGTCGCGGTCGAACGCCATCCAGCCGGTCAGCCAGTTCGCGACATAGCCGAGCGCGTGGGCGGCGTGAACGATGTTCATGGCGCTGGCGCCCGCGGACAGTTCCTGCTCCCACGGCGGCACCTTGGGATGCTTCGACGTCTTGCTCACCACGGCAATGACGAGCGGCGCGTGGGTGAAGCGCTTCTTCTCGGCTTCGACCTGATCCGGCGTCGCGGTGACGTTCTTCGCACGGAACACTTTTGCGAAAATCTCGCCGGCCTTCGCGCGGGCATCGCCTTCGAACACGATGAAGCGCCACGGGACAATCTTGCCGTGATCGGGCACGCGCGCGCCGATGGTCAGGATCGTTTCGATCTCGGCGGGCGAGGGGCCGGGGCCGGTCATGTCGAACGGCTTGAGCGAACGGCGCGTTTTCAGAAGGTCGAGTGCATCGGGCATAAGATATCCAAGCTATTGGCGCACCATCGTGGTGCGCGACGCTGATATCGGAAATTCAGTCCGCGAGTACAAGACTTGCAGTTTATGAGCCCTCTAAAGAGAGGGCTCATAAACTTGTTCTTCAGCCTTGCGCCCGCTTCAGGTCCGGCGGCATGGCTTCATAGGTCAGTGCCTTTAACGCTTCATCGAGCGTCAAGACCGTCTGGCCTTCGCTGCCGAGACGGCGGATCGAGACCGAACGCGACTCGGCTTCCTTCTTGCCGACCACAAGGAGGGCAGGAACCTTCGCCAGCGAATGCTCGCGCACCTTGTAGTTGATCTTCTCGTTGCGAAGATCGATCTCGGTGCGCAGTCCCGCTTTACGGCATGCAGCAAGCACTTCACGCGCGTAATCGTCGCCATCGGAGGTGATGGTGGTGACGACGGCCTGCACAGGTGCCAGCCAGAGCGGGAAGTGACCGGCGAAATGCTCGATCAGGATTCCGGTAAAGCGCTCCAGCGATCCGCAGATGGCCCGATGGACCATTACCGGCGTCACCTTGTTCGATTGATCGTCGATGTAGAACGCGCCGAACCTGCCCGGCAGGTTGAAATCCACCTGCGTGGTACCGCATTGCCATTCGCGCCCGATGGCGTCGCGCAGCACGTATTCGAATTTCGGACCGTAGAACGCGCCTTCGCCCGGATTGATCGAGGTCTTGATGCGGTTGTGGCCCTGCGCGGCAATCTGCTCGAGCACCTTCGACATCACGGTTTCGGCGTGATCCCACGCTTCGTCGGAGCCGACGCGCTTTTCCGGCCGGGTCGAGAGCTTGACCGTGAGTTCGCCTTCGAAGCCGAAGTCCTCGTAGGTCGACAGGATCAGGTCGTTGATCTTGAGACACTCGTCCGCGAGCTGGTTCTCGGTGCAGAACACATGCGCGTCGTCCTGCGTGAAACCGCGCACGCGCATCAGCCCGTGCATCGCGCCCGACGGTTCGTAGCGATGGACAATGCCGAATTCGGCGATGCGGATCGGCAGTTCGCGGTAGCTCTTCAGGCCGTGCTTGAAGATCATCACGTGGCCGGGACAGTTCATCGGCTTGATCGCGAACCAGCGCTTGTCTTCCGCCTCGTCGCCCGCCGACTGCGCCGCGAACATATTCTCGCGATACCACTCCCAGTGGCCCGAGGTTTCCCACAGCGACTTGTCGAGCATCTGCGGTGCGTTCACCTCGTCGTAGTCACCGGCGAGGCGGCGGCGCATATAGGCGATGATCGCCTGGAACACGGTCCAACCTTTCGCGTGCCAGAACACGACGCCAGGGCCTTCTTCCTGGAAATGGAACAGGTCCATCTCGCGCCCCAAACGGCGGTGGTCGCGCTTCTCGGCTTCCTCAAGCTGCTTGAGGTGGGCGTCGAGTTCTTCCTGCTTGGCGAACGCAGTACCGTAGATGCGCGTCAGCATCGGATTGTTGCTGTCGCCGCGCCAGTATGCGCCCGCCACCTTCATCAGCTTGAAGGCGTTGCCGACCTTGCCGGTGGACGTCATGTGCGGCCCACGACAAAGATCGAACCAGTCGCCCTGATAATAGATCTTGATCGGCTCGCTGCCGGGAATGGCATCGACCAGTTCGACCTTGAAGTTCTCGCCCTTGTCGCGGAACACCTGCTTGGTCTTCTCGCGATCCCACACGTCCTTGGTGAAGGACTGATCCTTGGCGATGATTTCGCGCATCTTTTTTTCGATGGCGGCGAAGTCTTCCGGCGTGAACGGCTCGTTGCGGAAGAAGTCGTAATAGAAACCGTTGTCGATCACAGGACCGATGGTGACCTGGGTACCGGGCCACAGCGCCTGCACGGCTTCGGCCAGCACGTGCGCGGCATCGTGCCGGATCAATTCCAGCGCACGCGGATCGTCGCGGTTGATGAATTCGATTTTGGCGTCGCGCGCGATCGGATCGGACAGGTCGACGACTTCGCCGTCCAGCGCCATTGCAACGGTGCGCTTCGCCAGCGAAGGCGAAATGCCCTTGGCGATGTCGAGGCCGGTGGTGTTCTTGGGAAATTCGCGCTGCGCGCCGTCCGGGAAGGTCACCGTGACCTTGGTCGATTCGACGGGCTTGAGATTCGTCAGCGTGTACTGGAATCCGGGCGTGGGGGCTTCTTTATCGGACATATCGTTCTCCTGTGGCTCACTCCTGCGAACGGGCGCAGGTAAGCGGTGGGAGAGAGGTATAGCAGCGGATTCGGGCAGTGCAACGTTCTGTTTCCGGTGAAGCTGCCGATTTCAGGCAGGTGCTGCGGCCTTCGACATCGCGACCATGATTCCGGCCGCAACAAGGTTCGCGGCGACACTCGCCAGGATCGGCAGCGTGTAGCTGTGGCTGACATCGAAGGCGAACCCGGCGGCGCTGGGGCCGATCAGGGTGCCGAACGCGACGCTCGTATAGAGAATGCCGATGATGCCGCTGACATTGCGCCCGCCGAAATAGTCCATCACCACGGCAGGCAGAACCGCGACCCATCCGCCGTAAAATACGCCATAGACGAATGCGAAGGCGGCGAGCGACCAGACACTCGCCGAGACGGCCCAGATCGCCAGTGCCAGCGCCATGCCGACAAACATCAGCAACAGCGACGTGTGCCGGCCCATCCGGTCGGCGAGGCCGCCGAGAAAGAACCGTCCCGCCGTACTGCCGACGCCGATCACGCCGAGCAGCAGCACGGCGGACGATTTCGTAACGCCATGGTCGAGCGCATAGGGCACCAGATGCACGAACGGCACGAACACACCGAACGAGCAGACGAGACAGGCGATATAGAGGCTGATGAATTGCCGCGACCGGATCGCATCAGTGACCGATGCACCTGCCGGACTCGATGACTGAACGCCCGGCAGCATGGCGTCGCCATCCGGACCAAGTCCGCGGTCGCGTGGATCGTTCTCGATCAGAAGCGCCATGCCTGCGCCGATGACGGCGGCGAGGCAGCCGAGCACGAGGTAAGCGGTGCGCCATCCAAGCGTATCGATGAACAGGGCGGCGAGCGGCGGCATGATGAGCGTGCCGACGCCGATGCCGCTGACGGCAAGCCCCGATGCGAAGCCGCGCCGTCTGACGAACCAGCGTTGCACCGCGCCGATGGCGGGAACATAGGACGCGCCGATGCCAAGGCCGACGCCAAGTCCGTATGCGACATAAACCTCGATGAGGTTGCGCGCGAAACTCGCGGCGGCAAGGCCAAGCCCAATCAGGATCATGCCGGCAACGGCGAGGCGGCGGGAGCCCCAGCGGTCGGCGAGCGGGCCGCTGACGATTCCTAATCCGAAATAAAGAAAGCCCGCGAGCGAGAACACCAGCGAGACCGAGCCGCGCGATGCGCCGAAATCGTTCTGCAGGGACTCGACGAACGCGCTGAATGTGTAAGCGCTGCCGAAGCCCAGCAGCATCACGGTGAAGGCGGCTGCGACCACGAACCAGCCGTAGAAGATCGCGGGGCGGGACAGAGTTCGCTCGCTGCTCATGGAATTCTCTCTCTGACGGTCGCTGGTGCGGCGTTCTTTTTATTAACACCAGTATATGTATCAAGCTGGTGTCTCTTGATGTCAACCACTAAAACTGATTTAATGGTGTCATGTCGAAAGAGTCGCGAAAGTTCAAGGTTCCGGACGATCTGGCCAATCTCTACGATTTCGCCAACACGCTCGACCTGCGTCGGTTCATGCACCACGGCGTGCAGCATTCGCAGAGCGACGCGTTGTCGGAGGCCGCAGGGCTTGCGGCATGGATGTCGGAACGGAAGCTGGGGCCGGGCGGGAAGATCACGCCTGCAATGTTCGATACTGCGATTGAGCTTCGATCCAGCGTGCGCGATTATCTGCAAAGCGATCTTGCGGAACGGAAGGGCGACAGGTCCGTCGCTCGGGTGCTTAACGGCGCGACCCGCCACTTTCCGTTGGCGGCTGAAGTGCGTGATGGGGGCATGACCTTGCGCCCGGTACGCAACGATGCGTTAGCCGGTTTGTCCGTTGTCGTCGCCGAGTTTTACAATGGCGCTGCGAACGGAACGCTGGACCGCCTGAAGATGTGTGCATCGGACGAATGCTACAGGGTTTTCTACGATCGCTCGAAGCCGGGGACGCGGCGCTGGTGCGTCTCGGCGCTGTGCGGTAATCGCGAGAAGACCCGGACCTATCGCGAGCGCCGTTCCGGCGCGTGAATGTCACGACGCATGGCTTTCATGCAATTGCATTTAACCGTTCGTGTGCTAACAACATCGGCGTGAAACGCTTCGCCCCCACAGCATTGATGCTCGGCAATTTCGTCACCGGCGTGAGCATTCTCGCGCCGGCAGGCATGCTGCCGGAGTTGTCGCACGAGTTCGGCATCTCCATTCGCGAGGCAGGGTGGCTCATCACCTTCGGCGCCATTGTGCTGTGTATCGGCTCGCCGGTATCGGCGTGGCTGACCAGCCGCCTCGACAGGCGGATCCTGCTGTCAGTGACGGTGGCGATTATCGCCGCGGCGCAATTCGCTTCCATGCTTGCGTCCAGCTTCGCGGCGCTGATGGCGATCCGGCTGGCGATGCTTGCGGTCGCGGCACTCTTCACGCCGCAGGCGGCGGGCACTGCCGCGATGATGGTGCCGCCGGAACGGCGCGGCAGCACGATGTCTTATGTTTTTCTCGGCTGGTCGCTGGCGCTGGCAATCGGTTTGCCGCTGGTGGCCTATGTCGCGAGCCATATCGGTTGGCGCGTCGCCTATAGCGGCATCGGCGTCATCTCTCTGTTGAATCTGGGGCTGCTGATCTGGCGGATTCCGGCGGGCCTTGTCGGCACGCCGGTGGATCTCAAGACGTGGGGCGATCTCATCCGCAATCCGCTGATCGTGCTGCTGCTGTTGATTACAGTCTTGCAGACGTCCGGTCAGTTCGTGGTGTTCACCTATCTCGGGCCGCTGTTCGCCAAGCTCGGCGGCAGTTCCGAACTCGCGATCATCGCGTTCAGCATTTACGGCGTCATGGGTTTCATCGGAAACGTGATCGCGAGCCGTGTCGTCGATACGTGGGGTGCCTACCGGACGTCTTTGACGGCGATTGCGATGCTGCTGGCTGGAATTGCGATGTGGGCGCTGGGCGCGGGCATCGTGCCCGCGATGCTGGCATCGATGGTGCCCTGGGGCCTGGCGTTCTCATCGGCGAACTCGATGCAGCAGGTGCGGCTCGTCGGCGCGGCGCCGCTTTTCGCAAGCGCCACGGTGTCGCTGAATACGTCAGGGCTCTATATCGGTCAGGCGATCGGGTCGGGGATCGGCGGCGTTCTGTTCGCGCACGAGATGTATTATGCGATCGGCTATGTCGGCGTGGGCTTCCTCGTGCTCGCGGTGACCTCTGTGGTCCTGTCGCGGCGATAGAACTGAGTTTTAGCTGGTTGGAGCGCAGTCGTTGACGCCGCGCCAACGGGCGTAACGCCACGGCAGATACCAGCGCGCATCGGCGGAGACCGCGCCCGGTACATTGTCGATGCCCGACGTGCCCCATGGCTGACAGCGCAGCAGCCGCGCCAGCGTCATCCAGCCGCCCGCCCACAAGCCGAACCGCCCAATGGCTTCGTCGCCGTAGACCGAACAGGTCGGCAGATGACGGCAGTTGAATCCGACCAGCGGCGAAAGCGTGTGGCGATAGATCCAGATCATCCCGCGGCCGGCATTGCGCGGCAGATTTTGGAGTCCGCCGGCGCAATCGGGACACTGGGCTGGATGCTTCATGATGTTGCCTCGCCGGATGTCATGCCGG
>CALRLJ020000038.1:0-15678 GCA_943368635.1 Sediminibacterium ginsengisoli
CGCATCCTATTTCCAGGGTCATGAGCCGACCGATCCTCTGGTGTCGCCCCTGTTCGGCGATCTGAAAGGACTGCCTCCCCTCTTTCTGACGGCAAGCCAGGGAGAGGTGCTGCTCGACGATACAACCCGGATGGCCGAGCGGGCCAAGAGCGCCGGTGTCGATATTACCCTTCGTCTCGTCGAAGACTCTGTCCACGTCTACACCATCTTCCCGTTCCTGCCCGAGACAAAGGCAACAATGGATGAGGTGGCGACATGGGCCAGACGGCATCTGCAGCGCAATCGGCCCCATGGTCAGGCCGCGGAGTAATTCTCAAGCAAACGTAACCGCGAGACCGGAAGACGACGATCATGTCGCAATTGTCTCGACAGGAAATATCCAAGGAGGATTAAAATGAAAGCATTCATAAGCGCTGCTGTTGCGGCATCCACAATTTTTGCTGGTCAAGGTTTTGCCCATGCGCAAAACGCTGCAATTTCCGACGGCACGGTCAAGATCGGTGTACTAACCGATATGACGGGCGTATTTTCCGACCTTGCGGGTCCGGGAGCCGTCACAGCCGCTCAGATGGCGATTGACGACTTTGTCGCCGCCAACAAGCCGCCGTTCAAGATCGAGCTTTTATCCGCCGATCATCAGAACAAGCCGGACATTGGTTCTGGCATTGCGCGCCAGTGGTTTGATACCAACGGCGTGGATCTCATCACCGATACGATCAATTCCGGCGTTGCGCTTGCCGTTTCGGGCGTCGCGGAATCCAAGAACAAGATGCTCATCGTAACGGGATCAGGCTCGACTCGCCTGACCAACGAACAATGTTCGCCGAACACGATCAGCTACACATGGGACACCTATTCCTATGCTAATGGGCAGGCGCGTATCGTCAAGAGTCTTGGGCTCGACACCTGGTACTTCGTCGCCGTCGACTATGCACTCGGAAAGTCCCTTGTCGCTGAGGCATCCCGAGCAATCACGCAGTCCGGCGGCAAGGTTGTGGGAACTGTAAACCACCCCATCAGCACGACCGACTTTTCCTCTTTCCTGCTTCAAGCACAAAGCTCCAAGGCCAAGGTCATCGGGCTGGCAAATGCCGGCGCCGACCTTCTGAATTCGATTAAGGCCGCGAAAGACTTCAATATCACGCCCGCTCAAACGATCGTGCCTCTCGTCGGCACCATTACCGAAGTCAACGCACTCGGCGCTGCTGCAGCTCAGGGAATGATCCTGGTCGAGCCGTTCTACTGGAATCTGGACGATAGATCACGCCAGTGGAGCAAGCGCTTCTTCGACAAATTCGGAAAGATGCCCAACTTCGTGCAGGCAGGCGCCTACTCAGCAGTGACCAACTATCTGCAAGCCGTAAAAGCGACCGGCAGCGACGATGCAGGCGTCGTCATGAAGAAACTTAAATCGATGCCGCTCGAAGATATGTTCGCGCGCAACGGAAAAATTCGCGCTGACGGGCGAATGGTCCATGACCTTTATCTGGTTCAAGTTAAGTCGCCGGACAAAATGAAGGAGAAGTGGGACTACTACGACGTGAAGGAAACTATTCCGGGAGACGAGGCTTTCCAATCGCTCGAAACATCCCGATGCAAGCTCGTCGGAAAATGATTCTCGTCCCTTGGGGACCACTGCGTGGAGACCACGCAGTGGTTTTATTCTCCGGTCTCTAAGGCGAGTCTCCAAAAAACGGGAATTCTTCAATGGTTGAGGGGAGACTGGGCCGCAATTTCGGAAGATGGTGGTTCGAATCCGGTCTCTGTGGAGACTCAGCGTGTTTAAAAAGCCCGCCATTGGCGGGGCTTTCTCACACTAAAGTAAGAAATTCTCCGAAATCCGGACTGGCTGGCTGTCGTGGGAGGATTCGAACTGCCACATTCCCAATTGCAAAATCCCCTTTGATTTCTCAAGAGAATTCTGCATTTTTTCGAGAGTTTGGGGTCCAGAGACTTTTACACCCGGCGGATGCTGAAGCGGGACTATACACCTCTCCGAAAACGGCTCGGAACGAGCTAAGGTATCCCCTCTGATTTTGAGGCCGCAGCCCGGCTGTTTGGTGCTCCGCGTTTTCTGGATAGGAATTTTCGGACCTTGTCCGCCATCACCTTGTTAGCGGTGCCTGGGAATATTTTGTCTCGGCGGTCGGCTATTTCTCCACAGATCCGCAAACCGAAAATTATCCGTGGTCCGAAGCAAAAGCTCTCCAGCATCCCGCCATTCTGGCACGCCGCTTAGAACCTCACACAACGCCTCGACAATCGTGCATTGAACGAAGCCAGTATTACCATCCGCGCTCACGCAATACATTGAAGAGCAGTGATGAGCCTATCTCGTCCACATAGAGAATTTCGGATTAATCGTCGAAATCCGACCTGGAGACTTTTCTCGACAGCTGGGTCATCAAGAAGCACAACACCCTTCCAAAGCTATTCGATAATCTGTCCAATGCTCTCGCGCGTATGACTTGTTCGAGAATAGCCTGCGTGAGTACCCCGGGGAGCTCTTTTGAGGGCAGCCTGCTTTACCAGCCCGTAGATCGCCGGGATCACAATCAACGTCAGCAGCGTCGATGAGATCATGCCCCCGATCATCGGAACAGCAATGCGCTGCATGATCTCGGAGCCGGTGCCGGTGCTCCACATGATCGGCAGCAGGCCCGCCATAATAGCAACCACCGTCATCATTTTGGGCCGAACTCGTTCCACCGCGCCTTCCATAATCGCTTCGTAGAGATCGTCGTGCGTCAATGCACGCCTCTCGGCATCGCATCGTGCCTGGATTTCTGCCAACGCCTGATTGAGGTAGATCAGCATCACCACTCCGGTCTCGGCCGCGACGCCTGCCAGAGCGATAAAGCCAACCACGACCGCCACGGACAGATTGAAACCGAGCCACCACATCAGCCAGATGCCACCGACTAGCGCGAATGGTAGCGAGAGCATGACAATCATAGTGTCTGCCACCGAGCGAAAATTGAGATACAGCAGAAGGAAAATGATCAGCAAAGTCAGTGGCACTACGATCTTGAGCCGCGCAGTCGCGCGTTCGAGATATTCGTACTGTCCGCTCCATACGACATAAGATCCGGGCGGAAACTGGATGCTCGCTTTCACGGCCTGCTGGGCATCTGCAACATAACCACCAATATCGCGATCCCGAATATCAACGTAGATATAGATCGCGAGTTGGCCGTTTTCCGTGCGGATCGACATTGGCCCGCGTGCCGGCGATATCTTGGCAATCTCGCCCAGCGGCACCGCACCGCCCTTAGGCATGGGAACCAGAACATCGTTGGCAATCGCTTTGGGATCGCTGCGCAGGTCCCGCGGATATCTCATATTGACGCTGAATCTCTGCCGGCCCTCCACGGTGGTCGTGACTGATTGTCCACCGAGTGCGGTTCCGATGACGTCCTGAACGTCCTGAACCATGATTCCATAGCGTGCCAACGCAGCACGATCCGGCGTAACGTCTAAAAAATATCCCCCGATGCTGCGTTCGGCATAAGCCGACGATGTGCCTGGCACATTTTTCAGAACCTGTTCGATCTGCTTAGCCAGCTTGTCGATCTGGTTGAGATCCGTGCCGATCACCTTGACACCGATGGGCGTGCGGATTCCCGTTGACAGCATGTCGATGCGCGCCTTGATCGGCTGCGTCCAGGCATTGGAAACGCCCGGAAACTGCAACGCGCGATCCATCTCAGCCGTCAGGCTTTCAAGCGTGACTCCCGGCCGCCATTCGTCTTTCGGCCTCAGGTTGATCACGGTCTCAAACATTTCGGAAGGCGCCGGGTCGGTCGCAGTGGCGGCGCGACCGACCTTTCCAAAAACCGACGCGACTTCGTGGAACGTCCGGATGATCTTGTCTTGCGTCTGGAGTAGTTCACCAGCCTTGGTCACCGAAATTCCGGGCAAGGTTGTCGGCATATACAGCAGCGTACCTTCATTCAGATTCGGCATGAACTCGGTGCCGAGCTGACGCGCAGGCCAGATCGTGACGGCCAAAACAACCAGAGAGATCAGGATGACGGCTGTTTTCGTGCGCATCACGATTTTGATCACCGGCCGATAGATCCAGATCAGGAAACGATTGATCGGATTCTTGTGTTCCGGAACGATCCGCCCGCGAATGCACACGATCATCAGCGCCGGCACGAGCGTCACCGACAAAAGAGCTGCGGCCGCCATCGCGAAGGTTTTCGTAAACGCCAGCGGACTGAACAACCGGCCTTCCTGCGATTCCAGCGTGAAGATCGGCATGAACGAGACGGTAATGATCAGGAGGCTGAAAAACAGCGCCGGACCAACTTCAGAGGCCGCTTCGATCAGCACATCGATCCGCGAGCGGCCAGGCTCCGCCCGCTCTAGATGCTTGTGCGCGTTCTCAATCATGACGATCGCGGCATCGACCATCGCGCCGATTGCAATCGCGATACCGCCAAGGCTCATGATGTTGGAGCCCAGCCCAAGCAGCTTCATGGCGCCGAACGCCATCAGAACGCCGACCGGCAACATGATGATCGCCACCAGCGCGCTGCGGACGTGCAGCAGAAATACGATGCACACCAGGGCGACGACAACGCTTTCCTCAAGCAGCGTGTGCTTGAGCGTGGCAATCGCGGCATTTATCAGATTGGAGCGGTCATAGACCGGCACGATCTCCACCGATTGCGGAAGACTGCTCGCAATTTCCTTGAAGCGCTTCTTGACGTTCTGGATGACGTCGAGGGCATTGACTCCGAACCGCTGCAACACAATGCCGCTGGCGACCTCGCCCTCCCCGTTCAATTCGGTTACGCCGCGCCGCTCGTCCGGACCAAGTTCGACACGCGCGACATCTCGCAACAAAACCGGAGTGCCGTTGTTGGTTTTGAGAACGATGTCGCCAAGGTCATTGATGCCCTTCAGATAGCCCTTGCCGCGAATGACGTATTCGAACTCTGAGAGTTCAACCGTACGTCCGCCGACATCGGCGTTGCTGGCCCGGATCGCCTCGCGCATCTTCTGCATTGTGATGCCGAGATCGCGCATGCGCTGAGGATTGAGAATGACATTGTACTGTTTGACGAAACCACCGACGCTCGCCACCTCGGCGACGCCCTCCGCCTTTGCGAGCGCGAACTTCAGGTTCCAGTCCTGAATCGCGCGCGTATCAGACAGGTTTAGCTCCTTCGACATCACGGCATACTGGTAGACCCAGCCTACGCCGGTCGCGTCCGGCCCCATGGTCGGCGTCACGCCCGCTGGCAACCGCGATGCTGCACCATTCAGAAATTCAAGAACGCGCGAGCGCGCCCAATAGATGTCTGTGCCGTCCTCGAAGATCACATAGACGAACGAAACTCCGAAAAACGAAAATCCGCGAACTACCTTGGATTTCGGAACCGTAAGCATCGCGGTCGTCAGCGGATAGGTGACCTGATCCTCAATCACTTGCGGCGCCTGACCCGGATACTCGGTATAGACAATCACCTGCGTATCGGAGAGATCGGGAATAGCATCGAGCGGCAGATGCGCGAGCGCATAGATACCCGCTGCAATGGCAAACCCGGCGCCGAAGAATACCAGCAACAGATTGCGGGCCGACCAGGAAATGAGACGGGCAATCATTGCTCGGCTCCTGCTTCAGAGAAGCCCTTGAGCGCAGCCTTGAGGTTGCTTTCCGCGTCGATCAGGAAGTTCGCCGCCACAACGACCGCTTCCCCTTCGGTGACACCACTCGTCACTTCGACATATCCTTCGCCTCGATGACCAATCTTCACTTCGCGTGGCTCAAACCGCCCCTCACCCCTATCGATGAACACCGCCTGTTTGGTACCAGTGTCTAAAACAGAGCTGTCTGGAATGGTAACGACCGGCGCGGGGTTGCCAGTGTTGATTTCCGCATCGACATACATGTCGGGCAGCAACGCGATATCTGGATTTGCCAGTTCAATGCGCACCCGGCCTGTGCGTGTCTCCTTGTTGACCTGCGGATAGATCACACTGATTTTTCCGCCAAACTCACGCCCAGGGAAACCGCGCGCCTTGATGACAGCGGGCTGGCCAACCGCCAATGCGCCGAGATCGCGTTCGGCAACATCGATGGTGGCCCAAACCACCGTCGGATCTGCCACCCGAAACAACACCTCCCCCGGCTGAGCGCGCATACCCTCGACGACATTTCGCTCCAGCACGAGCCCGTCACGCGGTGCGGTCCAGTCGATCGCTATCGGCACCACTCTCGTCTTCTCAATGGCAACGATGACGGCTTCAGGGATATCGAGATTCATCAGCCGCTGCCGTGAACCGCGGCTATACGCCACCTCACCCGAGGTAATCTTTGAGTTCAACGTCGTGACGTATTCCGCTGCGGCGCTGGCTACAGCAGGACTGTAGACTTCCATCAGCAGCTGGCCCTTGGTGACTTTTGCCCCAGTCGTGACGTCAGCCACTTTCTGCACCCAACTCTCGGCCCGCATGGAGATGACGGAGATGCGGCGTTCGTCGAGTTGAATCGTTCCCGGTGCACGGATCAGCGTGCGGATAACCCGCATGGCCGCAGGTTCTGACTTGACGCCGGTACGTTGTATTTTGCCGGGCGAGAGTTTCACCGAACCATCATCGCTGTCTTCACCTTCGAAGACGGCAATGTAATCCATCCCCATCGAATCTTTCTTGGGCGTTGGGGACGTGTCAGGCAAACCCATCGGGTTGCGGTAGTATTTGATCTTGCGCCCGGCCGGCGTAGGCGATGCGGTCTCGGCGACCGGCGCATCCTCAAAGCTGATGTCCGCACTCGCAGGCACACCAACGTAGTCGCGACCGGCGCTCGTCTTTTTGGGGGCCAGCGAATAAAACGGTTTCCCATCCGGATCCTGATAATAGACGGTTGTGCCGCTGTCTCGAGCAGCGGCAGATGTGACAACTGCCATATTCGGCGGGGCGTTCGACTGAGTGCGCGTACGTCCAAACAGGAACCCACCGGCAGTGGCCGCAATGAGCGTGGCGACAGCGGCGCTTGTGAAAATGGTGCGGTTCATTTCTGCGCCGTGATAACGAGTTTGCTTTCCACGGTCCCGGTCTCACCTTGCACCTTCGCGCCGAGCGAGAGCTGCCATCGGCCAGCCATGTTGAAAGTTGCCTTGAATGTGTAAGTCCCAGGTTCGGCACCGGGCATCGCGGCAACTTTGGTCGCCATTTCCTGCATGCCGTCCGGCGCCATATCGAGACGAGTTGCGAAGATCACAGCGTCCGACACCGGCTTGCCGGTGGTCTTGTTCACGAGCCAGACAGTCACGATCTTATCCGGGCCAGCACTGACGGTCGCATCGACCAGTTGAAATTCGTAATCTTTGATATCGGCACGAGCGATGGTGATCGATGCGATCGCGCACACTCCGATGAACGCGGCCGGAACGGCGCGCGCGTATTTGAACATCTTCATTTTGGAAGCCTCAGTATCCTGACCCTGCCGCTGGGCGGCATGCGTTAACCGCGCAAACGATAGCTCGCGCGACAGCAAACCGGCGCTGAAGCGCCAATCAGATCAGGATTCGAGGGGGATGGTCAGGAGGAGCGGCATTAAGGCCGTCCAAGATCAGGTCGTTCGCCGCAGAGATCAATGTTCGCTTCGATGCCCTGATTGCGAAACCGCTCGACGAAGGCGGCACAGCCTGGACATTGGTCAGCGTACACATCGCAGCAAGCGGACAATCCTGACAATCGTTGCTGGAATGCTTCTCCGGACAGCACGGCATGTCAGCAGACGATGCCGCCATGTCAGTCATCGCAACAATCGAAGACGCTTTTGCTGCCGCGGGTCCGACCAGCGGCGCAACTGCCAACCCGACGGCGACGAAGACCGTGAGTAGCAAGCGGATAACTCGGCTCAAGCACATGGTCTAAACATTCCACAGGCCCTGATGGTTTGAAAAGGGTGTCCGGATCACAACATCGGCAGAGAGAACGGCCCATCACTGCTTCCCTCAACATGCAGTGGCTTTATTCTTCGGTCTCTGAAGCGAGTCTCCAGAAAACGGGAATTCTTCAATGGTTGAGTGGAGATTACACCGCTATTTCGGAAGATAGTGGTTCGAATCCGGTCTCTGTGGAGACTCAGCGTGTTTAAAAAGCCCGCCATTGGCGGGCCTTTCTCACACTAAAGAAAGAAATTCTCCGAAATCCGAACTGGCTGGCTGGCGACACAGTGGTGATCGCACCCGTCTCCCCGTGAATTCCCTGCTAACAGGGAATTTTACAGGGAATCTCGTGATTTTAGATGACCAAGAGGGGGCCGATTGGCGAAAAGACCCTGTCCTGCAGCGATTATTCGAGAATTCCCTACGCAGACTAACAGGGAATATAATCTGATGGATCAGGGAATTCTGGAGTAGTAACAGCGATTATCGGCATTCAGGGGAAAATCCCACCCATGCAGAAGTACTTGATCTCAAGATAGTCCTCGATGCCGTACTTGGAGCCATCGCAGCCATTGCCGCTTTCCTTGAAGCCGCCGAACGGTGCGATCTCGGTTTAGATGATGCCTTCGTTGATCCCGACCATGCCGTATTCAAGTGCCTCGGCGACGCGCCACACCCGGCCGATGTCGCGGCCATAAAATAGGCGGCAAGTCCGAACTCGGTGTCGTTGGCAAGACGTATCGCCTCCTCTTCGGTCTTGAACCGGAACACCGCGCAACCGGACCGAGGCGTCTCCTCGCGAAAGATGAGGATGTCCGGGGTCGTACCGATCAGGACGGTCGGCTCATAGAACGTGCGGCCGAGTGCGTGACGCTTTTGATGGTCAGCGCTATGGCGGTCAGTTCACCGCAGCGAAGCCGAGCGAGGCACGGATGGCGGGGGCTATAAGGGAGGGGTCCCACGCCGGCTCGAACGTCATCGTCACGTCAGCGGAAACGACCCCTGGAACGGCGGACGCAGCCGCCTGCGCCCCTTCCTTCAAGAAGCCCGTCGCCGGGCATCCCGGGGTTGTCGTCGTCATGGTGATTCCAACAACTCCTTCGGCGACGGCGATATCGTAGATGAAACCAAGGTCAACGATGCTCTCGCCGAGTTCCGGATCGATGACGCCCCGCAGCGCTTCGCGCACGCGATCGGCGAGCTCTCCGGTCACGACGGAGCCCGGACGGTCAGTTCGTAGGTCGTCCCGTCGGGTGTGAAGCCGCCGAGCCAGCAGAAACCGCGCTTTTCGAGCTGCGGAAACAGAAACACCGGCTCTCGGCGCAGCAGCGCTGACAGGGTCTCGCCGGCTGCAAGTCGGTCGGCGGCCGCGAGGATCCGGACCATGGGCTCCGGAGGATCGAGATCTCGATTGTCGAGCTGCACTGCGGGTTGCGGCCAGTTATCGAACGCCGAGGCTGCCGCAGTTGCGGTCTGGTCGGACGTCATCTCCGCCGGCGTGAACAACACTTCCCATTCTCCGCCATTGAGCTCCTGCTCGGAATGCGCGAATCCCCTGTCAGCCATGACGGCAAACAGCGGGAGCGGCTTGAAGGTCGCGTAGAGACGCAGCCCCTGGCCCGGTTCGAGACGCTGAAGCGCGGCCATGATGACCGAGAATGGTTCGCCTCCGGCACGGAGGATCGGGCGGACGTCGACATCGAGGTAGTGGGTCATGGTTTCCTCTCTCAGTTTCGGGCGAACAGCAAGTGCGGGGCGACCACGCCGCTAGGAAGCCGCAGCGGATCGGCGACGTCGGCGAGCCGGCGCGTCCGGATCACCTCGCGCACGATGCCGACGACCCCCACGGTCATCGCTGCGACCGTGAGCCGGAAGATTTCCGGCGCGCCGACCAGCAGAGTTAGCGTTCCAGTCCCGACCGCCGCGTAGTAGACGACAAACCACTTCGTCGCCCGGACTTCGGCAACGAGATCCTGCACGCGCGGCGTCGGCGCCCGCCCCATCACGGGACCGTAGGTCTCGATCCAGGTCAGGAACGCCACGATCTTGTAGAGCTTCGCGAGAACGAGGCCCGAGAGCCAGCCGAACACGGCGAGGAAAGCGAATGCGCCGACGTGCATCGCGAAAGTATCGGTCAAGGCGAGTGCGACGCCCAACACGGCCGTCCCTGCCAGGCAGGCGAAGGACAAGGTCGCCATGCGCATGTTGAGTTCGAGTTGCCGCCTCTTCCGGTTTCGGAAGATGCAGGCAATGTCGCGGCCATAGAGCGCGGCGGACGCCAGTCCGAGAATGGCTGCGACCGACAACACGATGTTCAGGCCGGAAGCCGAGCCGATCGCGAGGCCACCGCCGACAACGGTCACGGCGATAGCGACAGTTCCGACCGCAAGCGTGATGCGGCTCTGCCGATCGTCCACGTCCGGCGAGAGCATGAACATCGCGAGTAGCCGGTAGCTGACGCCCATGGCCGTCAGCGTCAGCCAGCCTCCGAGTCCGGCGATGGCGTGCAGCGGAACGCTGGTGGCCAGAAGGACGTCACCGATCGATCCGGCCCGTCCAGCAAGTCCAAAGGCGAAAATCGCGCCGAAAGCGATCGTGACGCAAAGCGAAGCCAGGCCGGCGAGCACGAAGCGAGCCGGACCCGTCGGTCGCAGCCACGCCGTCAGGCCTAGGTCGATGGCGACCAGGCCGAAGCCGACGACGAGCAGGACGGCTCCGGCGGGAAGCAGCCAGAGCGCCTGCGGCAGACGGCCGCCCAACGAAAGGAAGCCGGCGAGCAGAAGTAGGAGCCCACCGCTCAGGAGCACCAGCGCCGGCAACGCACATTTCTCGGAGAACAGTGGCTTGGCGACGAGGACGGGAACGAATTGAAACAGCGCGCCGCACATCGCCAGGCTCAACCAGCCAATGCATACCGCGTGAACCAGAATAAGCGTGTCCGGCGAAACGACGTCGGCCGCCGGATAGCCGACGCCAGCCACCATGAGCACAAGCGCAACGAAGAGCCACGCGAGCGCCATCGCGAAGTAGGTCATCGTCCATCGGGATATGCTGGCGCCGGTCATCGCAACTTCAAAACCTTCTCGCTCGGCACAGGAGTCGCGCGTAAGCAACCGCGAAGCCGAAGAAGGCGAACGTCCACGCGATGCCGGATGCCATCAGTAGCGGTATCGCATGGCCCGGCTCGAGAGCCGCACAGATACGCGCAAGCGCCGCGACCACGATGGCCCCGTAGATAACCTGAACGGGAGCCGATGCTTTGAGCGCTTGCCCTGTATGTCCGAGCGAAGCGCGCGTCATTACCGCTATCGTCATCGAGCCGATCGCTCCGCCGGTCCAGGCATGCACGCCGGCACCTTGGGCGATGAGATCGACCGAGGACAAGGCCGAGAGGAAGTAGCCGACAGGCACGAACGCATAGGCCACGTGCAGGATCAGGACGAGACGATCGGAAAAGGTCCGCTCTCCGGCCCAGCGGGCGAGACGCGCCAGATGGAGCAGCCCGGCAGCAGTGAGCGCACTGGCCGTCAGCAGACCTGTCGGTGCATAGACCCACAAGGTCATGGCGCACACTCCGACGATCATGACGATCGCGTCGAAGCGGTTGAAAGAAACCGGAATTCGTCCCGGCGTGCGGCGCGCGAGCCAGTTGCGCGTGAAACTCGGCACGATCCGCCCACCGATCACGCAGACCAGCGTAACAACGAGGACGATGCCCGCGCGCGTCGAGTATTCTGCCGCGCCACGGAAGTGCGCTTCCAGATGGAACGCGACGTTCAGCAGCGCCAGAAGCGAGATGATGGCGACCACCTTCAGGTTATTCCACTTGCGTCCGGCGGCGATCTCGCGGGCCGCCGCGGCAGCAAGCAGCACAAGAAAGATCGCATCGACGGACAAAGCGATTTGCCAAGCTAACCAAGCGCCGAACGTCACGGCCAAACGACCCACCACCCAGGACGAAAACAGGACGACGAGCGGACCACCTTGGATGGGAAGCCGCCCGGTCCAGTTCGGAATCGCGGTCAAAATGAAGCCCGCGACGACAGCGCCGACGTAGCCGAACAGCATTTCGTGGACATGCCAGTCCCGAGGCGCGAATGCCGTCGGCACCGAGATATGGCCGGTGAACACCGCGAGCCACAAAGGGATCATCGCGCCGGCATAGACCGCTCCGAAAAGGAAGAAGGGGCGGAAGCCGTGCGACAGAAGTGCAGGCCCCACGTAAGCTCTCAATTTCTGCATCGTCGCCATGGACGTCTTTCCCGATCGATTGGAGGCATCGTAGTCCGAGGCGACTATCATCTCTTTGTCGGGGCACAAACTACTCGGTCGTTCCTTCCCGCGTTTGATCTCCGACAAAGAACGGGTTTCGCGGCTCCGATAGCCACGCCTCCAACGTCTATTTGGCGGCGGTCTTGCTGGCTTCGAGCTTGTCGAACAGAGTCGCGAATACCTGCTTGGCCTTGCCGACCTGCGGGACCGCCTTGGCCTGATCGAGATTAGTCGGGGATCCGACGACAACCATCGCAACCATGCCCATGCCGTAATGCGGCAGGCACTTCACGCCATAGACGCCGTCCTTGTCGAACTTCACGACGACGTCCTCGCCGTTCTTGCCCTGGAATAAAACGGCGCCCTCCGGCAGCATGCCCTTGATGGATTCCGCGTTGTGACCCTTGTCGGTCGAAACGAACTTGACGGTATCGCCAGGTGCGATCTTCACCAGGGCCGGCTCGAACACCATCATGACGCCGTCGCTGCCCTTATTAAGCATCTTGACCTCAATTTCGGCGGTCGCGGCGGCACCGATAGTCGTCATCAGAATTGCCGCAGCAGCGGCGAGCGTCACAGTCTTCTTCATTTTCGTTTCCTTCGAATTCGCATCCGGAACGGCCGGGCCCATGATTGGGATGGCATAGGCCCATCGGCCCGTCCGGAGATTGAGCTAGCGCAACTTCCCAACGGGTTTCGAGGGTAAGACTTGTCAACGGCGCTGGGGACGCGCGCAGGAGCCGGATACTGTCCGCTCCGATCCGAGGAAAAGGAATCATGGCTTCTGTCGACCGCTCGCTGGTCGCAAATTTGCCGATGTTCGCGGGCCTATCGTCCGCCGAGCAAGACGAGCTGCTGCGCGAGGCGCGCTCGATGCGGTACTCCAAGGGCACGGCAGTCTTCGATCAGGGCCTGGAGGCCACCTGCTTCTTTCTTCTGCTTCACGGACATCTCCGCGTCGAAAAGACAACGGCGCAGGGGCAACAGACCGTGGTCCGCTACGTCTCCGCAGGTGAGCTTTTCGGGGTGGCCCAGGCCATGAACCTGAAGGACTACCCCGCGACGGCTGTCGCCGCAGTCGACAGCATCGTGCTGGCCTGGCCATCATCGTCATGGCAGCGCCTGATCGTCAAATATCCCAGCCTTGCTGCGAGTGCTCTGCAAACCGTCGGCAGTCGGCTGCAGGATACGCAGGCGCGCGTTCTGGAGATCTCGAACGAACAGGTCGAACAACGCGTCGCTCATGCCCTGCTCCGCCTCGCCAAACAAGCGGGACGCAAGATCGAGAGCGGCGTCGAAATCGATTTTCCAATTAGCCGGCAGGACATCGCCGAGATGACCGGCACGACGCTGCACACAGTCAGCCGCATTCTCAGCGCATGGGAGAGCGAAGGACTCGTCGAGGGCGGCAGGCAGCGAATCGTATTGCGGAATCCCAACCGGCTCCACGGACTTGCCGAAGGCGAAGAAGCCATTCAGGCACGCAAGCGCGGCCCCTAGTCCGCCTCCTGCGCCCTTCAACAAGCTTCAATAGAAACAAGCCTGCCTCGACGTCGTGCTCCTCGCGTGCTTCGCCGACCGAGTGAAGGGTCGCGATCGGAGACCCTTGACGGCTCGGCAGCGTCGGAGCTTGGCGCGCGCAAATTTGAGGAAGATCTCGAATCCCACCGACTCTTTGCTCCAGCGCAAAGAGTATTGCGCGACATCGTCCATGATGCACCCCATCGAATTGGGCAATTATTCACACCGATGGAGAGCGTCATGCTCACGCGAAGAACTGCTCTGATGGGGGTCGCGATCGCGGCACTGATGATGACCACGCCGGTAATGGCCGGTGCCGGGGACGATCTAAAGCTTCCGCGTGAAAGGGTCTCGCTGGTGGCACCACCCGCGGTACACCCGCACGAACAGGCGACCAAGTCCGGTCCGAAAATCGTCGAGTTCAAGCTGACAATCCAGGAAAAGGAAGTCGTCATCGATGGAGCCGGCACCAAGTTCCACGCGATGACCTTCGAAGGCTCGATGCCGGGCCCGATGATGGTGCTGCACGAAGGCGACTACATGGAGCTGACGCTGGTGAATCCGGCAACGAACTCCATGCCGCACAACATTGACCTGCATTCGGCGACCGGAGCCCTGGGCGGCGGCGCGCTGACGCACGTCAATCCCGGTGAACAGGTGGTGTTGCGCTGGAAGGCCACACGCCCCGGAGTCTTCGTATATCACTGCGCGCCGGAGGGGATGATCCCTTGGCATGTTGTCTCCGGCATGCACGGTACCGTCATGGTCCTGCCGCGCGACGGCCTCAAGGACGGCGCGGGCAAGCCGCTGCACTACGACAAGATCTTCTACATCGGCGAGAATGACCTCTACGTGCCGAAGGACGAGAAGGGCAACTACAAGACCTACGAAACGGTCGGCGAATCCTACGCTGACACCACCGAGGTCATGCGTAAGCTGATCCCGACCCACGTCGTCTTCAACGGCAGCGTGGGATCCCTGACCGGGAAGAACGCGATGACCGCGAAAGTTGGCGAGACCGTCATGATCGTGCATTCGCAGGCCAATCGCGACACTCGTCCTCACTTGATCGGCGGTCACGGGGACTACGTCTGGGAGACCGGCAAGTTCAACAACCCGCCGGAGAAGGATCTCGAGACCTGGTTCGTCCGCGGCGGCTCGGCGGCAGCGGCGCTCTACACCTTCCGCGAGCCGGGCATCTACGCCTACGTCAACCACAATCTGATCGAGGCGGTCGAGCTCGGCGCCGCAGCCCACTTCAAGATTGAAGGAAAGTGGAACGATGATCTGATGAAGCAGATCGCGCCTCCCGGCCCGATCCCACCGGAAAAAATCGGCGCCGCTGAACCGGTGACTGTCACTCGCTAAATGGTACCGGACGCGGCCCGCGGCCAACGCCGCGGACCGCTTCTCCAAAGAGCAGACGTCATGTTGATATTGATGAAGATGAAGATGGCGCTGGTCGCTGGCGCGCTCGCCGCGCCCGTCCTCGCGACTGCGCTGACGCCGGTTCCCTCGCATGATCCCGACGGGATGGGCCGTCTTGCTTCCACCTCCTTCTCCTATCGTGCCGCCGGGGACTTCTCGCGCGCTGGCAAGCCCGTCGAAGGCCCGCTGCGCGAGCTTCGCCTTCCCACCGATCTCTTGGTCATGAAGCGGCAAGTCACCGTTGGCGAGTACGCCCGCTGCGTCGACGAGGGCGCATGTCCCCCGATCGCTTCCGGCAAAGGTTCGCCCGACCTCCCCCTGACAGGCGTGAGCTGGCACGATGCCTCTGCCTACGCAGCCTGGATGACGCGCAAGACCGGCGCCGTGCATCGGCTGCCGACCGACGAGGAATGGACGCTCGCCGCCGCCGAGAAGGCTCGGGACGAAGTACTGCCTCTCGTCGATCTGTCGGACCCCGCTCAGGCCTGGATCGCCCGCTATGATGCCGAATCTTCCCGGGACCGTCCGCAAACCGCGGCACCACAGCCCG